>NZ_BAAAPF010000023.1:0-41934 GCF_039531005.1 Streptomyces synnematoformans | reverse complement strand
GCGACCGCCGCCCGGCGGGCCTCCGCACCCGCCTCGCCGCCGGCCCGCGCGGCGCGGCCCGCGCCCTCCGCGGCCCCGCACCCTGGCGGCGCGGCCTCGTGCTCGCGGCGCTGGCGCTGCTGCTCGGCCTGCTCATGATGCTGCACGCGCAGATCCCGAACCGGGCCGGGAACGCCGGCAGCCTGGTGGAGACCTTCCTGCCGTGGTTCGGCGCCTTCGTCGTGCCGCTGCTCGCCGGGGCGCTGTGGCGCCGCTCGGCGACCGCGGTGGTCGCGCTGGTGCTGCCGGTCACGGTGTGGCTGAGCCTCTTCGGCGGGCTGCTGGCCGACAAGTCCCGGCCGGGCAGCGACCTCACGGTGGCCGGCCACAACGTCGGCGCCGCCAACCCCGACCCGGCCGGCACCGCCCGCGAGCTGGCCGCCTCCGGCGCGGACGTGCTGGCGCTGCAGGAGGTGCCCCCGGCGGCCCGGCCGGTGTACGAGGCGGAGCTGGCGAAGACGTACCCGTACCACACCGTGCGGGGCACGGTCGGGCTGTGGAGCAGGCTGCCGCTGTCGGACACGCGCACGGTCGACATCGCGATGTACCCGTCCCGTGCGCTGCGCACCACGGTGGCCACCGGCCGCGGGACGCTCGCGGTGTACGTGGCCCACCTGGGGTCCGTACGCGTCAACCCCCGGGCGGGGCTGTCGACCGGGCAGCGCGACGCGGGCGCGCGGGCGCTCGCCGGGGCCGTCGCCGCCGAGCCGGCCGAGCGGGTCGTGGTGCTCGGCGATCTGAACGGCACCATGGACGACCGTGCGTTCGACGGTCTCACCGGACAGCTGTGCTCGGTCCAGGAGGCGGCCGGGAACGGCTTCGGCTTCACCTGGCCGGCCGGCTTCCCGGTGGCGCGGATCGACCAGATCCTCGTACGCGGCGTGGAGCCGAGGAGCGCCCGGGTGCTGCCGGCGACGGACAGCGACCACCTTCCGGTGGCCGCCGGCATCAGCTGGTGAACCGGGCGCGCGGGACCCCGTCCGCGGGGCGGGCGGGAGCCGTGTGCCGTGGCAGGAAGGCGGCACCGCCCGCGCAGACGTATTGACGTGTCCCCGCGCCGTTGCCAGACTCCGCGGCCGAGTTCTCCTCGGCGGCCTCCACTGGGGGAGCAGCCCCGTCGGCCGGCCACCGATGCCCACGCAGCACACCCGACGGCTGAGGAGTGTTCTCATCATGCGGTTCACGCGGTCAACCACCACGCGCAGACGGGCCGTCACCGGCCTGCTCGGCACCGCGGCGGCGCTCGGCGCCGGCGCGTCCGCCACCGGCCCCGCCGTCGCCCGCTCCGGCGGCGGGGCCGGTTCCGGTTCGCCCGCCCGGCTGCTGGCCAGGGCGCTGGCCCGCCGGATGTCCCTGACGGAGAAGGTCGGCCAGCTCTTCGTGGTCGAGGTCGCCGGCCAGGACGCGGACGACGTCACCGACGCCGCCGCGGCCGTCAACGAGCGGCGCTACGGCGTCCGCACCCCGGCCGAGGTCGTACGCAAGTACCGCCCCGGCGCCGTCATCTACTTCAGCGGCCGCGGCGACGACAACCTCCGCGACCCCGGCCAGATCGCCCGGCTCTCCAACGGCCTGCAGCGCGCCTCGCTGGCACAGGCCCGCGGCGTTCCGCTGATCATCTCCACCGACCAGGAGAGCGGCCTCGTGCGCCGGCTGCCCGTCCCGCCGGCCACCGAGCTGCCCGGCAGCATGGCGCTGGGCGCCACGTACGCCGCCGCCGACGTCCACCGCGCCGCCGAGATCACCGGGCGCGAGCTGGCCGCGCTGGGCATCAACCAGAACTACGCGCCCGTCGCCGACGTCAACGTCAACCCCGACAACCCCGTCATCGGCCTGCGCTCCTACGGCGCCGACCCGCGGCAGGTCGCCCGCATGGTCGCGGCGGCCGTACGCGGGCACCGCCGCGGCGGCGTCGCCTCCGCCGCCAAGCACTTCCCCGGCCACGGCGACACGGGCGAGGACAGCCACTTCCGGCTGCCGCGCATCGAGCACACGCTGGCGCAGCTCCACGAGCTGGACCTGCCGCCGTTCCGGGCCGCGATCGCCGCGGGCCTGGAAACCGTGATGACCGCGCACATCCTCGTCCCGGCCCTCGACGAGGGCGTGCCCGCCACCATGTCGCACCGCATCCTGACCGGGCTGCTCCGCGAGGAGCTGGGCTTCGAAGGACTGATCGTCACGGACGCGCTGGACATGCGCGGCGCCACGTCCCAGTACCCGCCGGACCGGGCGCCGGTGGCGGCGTTCGCGGCGGGCGCGGACATGCTGGTGCTGCCGCCCGAGACGGACGTCGCGTACGCGGCGGTGCTCGCGGCCGTGCGCGGCGGGGAGATCAGCGGGCGGCGGCTGGAGGAGTCGGTGGTGCGCATCCTGGCCCGCAAGATCGAGGAGGGGCTGTTCTTCGGCCCGTTCGTCAGCGAGCGCCGGGCGGAGCAGGTCGTCGGGAACGCCGGGCACCTCGCGGACGCGCGGGCGGTCACCGGGCGGGCGGTGACGCTGGTCAAGAACGACGCGGGGCTGCTGCCGCTGGCCGCGGGGGCGCGGCGGGTGCTGGTCGCCGGGTGGCAGACGTCGTCGTCGCCGGCGCTGGACCGGCTGGCGCGGGCCGTCGGCGCGCGGAGCGGGCAGACCGCGACGGTGCTGGCGACCGGCGGCACGCCGTCGCCGGCGGTGATCGACGCGGCCGTGGCCGCGGCGCGGGCGCACGACCTGGTGCTGGTCGGCACCCACGCGGCGGCCGGCGGGGCGCCGGCGGCGGAGCGGGGCGCCGCGCAGGCGGCGCTGGTGCGGGAGCTGCTGGCGGCGGGGACGCCGGTCGTGGTGGTGGCGGTACGGAATCCGTACGACCTGCGGCGGTTCCCGGAGGCGCCGGCGTACCTGTGCACGTACGGCACGGGCGCGGGGGTGCTGACCCGCGCGGTCGACGCGCTCTACGGCGACCTGCGCCCGACGGGGCGGCTGCCGGTGGCGATCCCGGAGCCGGGGGCGACGGGCTCGGACCTGTACCCGACGGGACACGGCCTCACGTACTGAGCGGGCGGGCCGGCCGGGGTGCGGCGGCGGCCTGCGGGTCGTAGGCGCCGGGCCCGGGGGCCTCGTACGGGCCGGAGAGCGGCTGGATGAGCTGGGTGTCGTCGGCGTCGCCCGCGGGGCCCGGCGGCGGTGCGGCGCCGACCGGGGGTATGAGCTGGGTCGCGGCCCCGTCGTCCGCCGGGCCGGGCGCCGTCCCGCCCACGGGCCCGGACGCCACCTCGTCGTCGGGTCCCGGCGCCGTCCCGCCTCCCGGTCCGGGCGCCACATCGTCCGGTGCGGGCGGCACCCGGCCCGACGGCCCCGGCTCCCCCTCGGGCGGCTCCCCCTACGACCGGCCCTCCGGCGGCTCCCCGTACGACCAGCCCCCCGGCGCGATGCCCCCGCCCCCGCCCACGTACGGCGGCGGCGACACGGGCGGCGCCGGCTACGGCGGCGCCGCGTACGGCGCCCCCGATCCGCGGCTCGCCGGGATGCCGCCGCTCGCCGGCCTCGGCCGCCGGCTGCTGGCGCGCATCATCGACGCGCTGGTGGTCTACATCCCGGTGTCGGTCTTCCTCACCCTCATCGGCCGCATCGACGACTTCGGCGACTCCGACGCCACCGGCTCCCAGTACGGCTGGGGCCTGTTCGGCATGCTCGTCTACCTGGTGTACGAGGGCCTGATGCTCACCCGCAGCGGCCAGACCGTCGGCAAGAAGCTCATGGGCATCCGCGTCGGCATGCTGGAGAACGGTGCGGTCCCCGCCGGGAACCCGGGCTGGATCCGCGCCGCCGTCTACTCGCTGCCGCAGCTCGTGCCGTGCATCGGCACCCTGTTCTGGCTCTACAACGTGCTGTCCTGCACCTGGGACAAGCCGTACCGCCAGTGCGTGCACGACAAGGCGGCCAAGACCGTGGTGGTCTCCACCCAGGGGCAGCGCTTCACGCCGTGACGCGACCGGCGCACCGAAGCGGCCGGCGACCTGTCAGCAGGTCGCCGGCCGCCTCTGTCGGTCTCTCGGCCGTTCCCCCGTCGGCGCCCTCGCGGGCGCCGTACCGTCTCAGCGTTGCGCGGGCTGCGCGCCGACCGGTCGCCGGTCCGCCGCGGGTGCGGCGATTCCCTCGGGCCGCGGCACGACGACCGGCTCCGCCTCGACGGCGGTGGCGGCGCGGCTGGCGCGCGGCGAGGGGGCGGTCAGTGCGACGAGCACACCGAGCGCCAGGGCGATGACGCAGATCGCCACGAGGGCGATGGCTGCGCCGGCCTGCGTGAGCAACAGCATGGCTGCCGCTGAGGCGATGACTGTGGCCGACCCGTAGAGGAGTTGGGAGAGAGTCGGACGCGGCATGGCGGCCCCCCTGGTGGGCTCAGCATCGGTACGGACGGGTGAACGTGCCGAAGGGCGGCCCCGTGCATGCAGCCGCCCCCCACTACCCAAGGCGTTGCCCGCCCGGGAACGCAAGTAAGCGTGACCTTACCCACCGGGGGGGTGCACGAGGGGGCGCACGGTGTCATGCCGGGGTGGGGAACCGTGTCACCAGGGAGTCCGGCCCGTCCGGCCCAGCTGCTGAAACCCCGTAGCCCTCTGAGGTGTCCAAGTCAAGACTGTCATTTCTCTGTTCACTCCGGTCGAATGCTGGCACACCTATTCGTGCGGCGACGCGGGAGGGACAGCGCAAACGTGAACACCAGGCACAGAAAGTTGTCAAAAACTGCCGTTCCTCCATGCGCCTCACGTGGGCATCGGTGAACACTCTGTGGCGGAACCTGGTCACGAAGACCACGTGCACATGCTTCACGAAAGCACAGTGCCGACCAGTTCTGATCTCCTGCATATCGCCCATAACCACGTATGTAGCCTGGCTGTCATGCAGCTCCGGTACGTCTTCAGGCTGTACCCGGACTCCGGCCAGCAAAGGGCGTTGGCGAAGGCGTTCGGGTGCGCCCGCGTCGTGTTCAACGACGCGGTGCACGCCCGCGAGGACGCCCGAGCGGCCCGGCAGCCGTTCCCGAAGATCGGCGAGCTGTCCACCCGCCTGATCACCCGGGCGAAGCAGACGACTTCACGCTCCTGGCTGGGCGAGGTCTCCGCGGTCGTCCTGCAGCAGTCCCTGCGCGACGTCGAGACCGCATACCGCAACTTCTTCGCCTCCCTCAGGGGCACCCGCAAGGGCCCCAGGATCGGCGCGCCCCGCTTCAAGTCCCGCAAGGACGCCCGGCAGTCGATCCGGTTCACCGCCAACGCCCGCTGGCACCTCACCCACAGCGGCCGGCTGAACCTGCCGAAGATCGGCCCGGTGAAGGTGAAGTGGTCCCGTACCCTGCCCGCCACACCCACCTCGGTCACCGTCATCAAGGACGCGGCCGGCAGGTTCTTCGCCTCCTTCGTCATCGACACCGACCCCGCCGCCGACGCCGCCCGGATGCCCGACACCGACCAGACCATCGGCATCGACCTGGGGCTGACGCACTTCGCCGTCCTCTCCGACGGTACAAAGATCGACTCTCCCAGGTTCCTGCGCCGCGCGGAGAAGAAGCTGAAGAAGGCCCAGCGCGAGCTGTCCCGCAAACAGAAGGGATCCCGCAACCGCGGGAAGGCGCGACTCAAGGTCGCCCGCGCCCATGCACAAGTGACGGACGCCCGCCGTGAGTTCCACCACCGGCTCTCCACCCGGCTGATCTCCGAGAACCAAGCGATCGGCGTGGAGGACCTGGCGGTCAAAGGACTGGCGCGCACCAGGCTGGCGAAGAGTGTGCATGACGCGGGCTGGTCGCAGTTCGTGCACATGCTGGAGTACAAAGCGGCTCGGTACGGGCGGACCCTGGTGAAGATCGGCCGGTTCACACCGACCAGCCAGGTCTGCTCGCAGTGCGGGGCCAAGGACGGCCCGAAGCCCTTGCACATCCGGACCTGGACCTGTGGCGCCTGTGGTGCGGTCCATGACCGGGACCACAACGCCGCGAAGAACGTCAAAACGGCCGCCGGACTGGCGGTTACAGCCTGTGGAGCGCAGGTAAGACCAGGACTCGTCCCGGCACCGCGCGACGAAGCAGGAAGCCACGGATTCCCGTCCGAACCCCGTGCCGCGTAGCGGCACAGCAACGGAACGGAAGGCCAGAATCCTCGGGCTTCAGCCCGAGGAGCAAGTCAAATCGACCACTTCCAGCTGGTGCACGCCGGCGAGGACGAGTCCGCCGGCGGCGGCGTGCAGGGCGAGGACGCCATCGGCGACCTGCCCGGCGACATGACCGCCTGGGACAAGCTGCAGCTCGGCTGGCTGGACTACGAGACGGCCACGGCGGCGACGCGCTCGAAGCACACCCTCGGCCGCGCCGAGGAGCAGCGGCACGGCAGGCCGCAGGCGCTCATAGTGGAGCTGCCGGAGAAGGCCGTCACCACCACCGTCACCACGCCCGCCGAGGGCGCGATGCAGTGGTGGAGCGGCATGGGCGACGACCTGTCGAACACCCTGACGCGCACGGTCGACCTGACCGGCGCGTCCACCGCCTCGCTGGGCCTCAAGGGCTGGTGGGACATCGAGGAGAACTACGACTACCTCTACGCCGAGGTCTCCACGGACGGCGGGGCCAGCTTCACCCCGCTCGACGGCACCGCGAACGGCGCGCAGATCCCGCGCGACGGCGGCGACCGGCCGGCGCTGACCGGCGTCTCCGGCGAGTACCGCGACCTGGTGTACCCGCTGGACGCCTACGCGGGCCAGGAGGTCCAGCTGCGCTTCCGCTACCAGACCGACGGCGGGGTGGCGCAGAAGGGCTTCACCGCCGACGCGCTGTCGATCACGGCGGACGGCGAGGAGGTCTTCTCGCGCGTCGGCGAGTCCTTCACCAACGACTACCCGCAGTACTACATCGCCGAGAACCGGCAGTACGTGTCGTACGACAGGACGCTGCGGAGCGGCCCGTACAACTTCGGCTGGGTGACCGACAAGCCGGACTGGGTCGAGCACTTCCCGTACCAGAACGGCCTGGCGGTGTGGCTGTGGGACACCTCGCAGCTGGACAACAGCACCAGCGTGCACCCCGGCGAGGGCCTGGTGCTGCCGGTCGACGCGCACCCGGAGCCGGAGAGGTGGGCCGACGGCTCGGTGATGCGCAACCGCATCCAGACCTACGACGCCACCTTCAGCACCAAGCGGACCGACGGCTTCACCCTGCACCGGGACGGGGCGGCGGCAAAGATCCGGCCGAAGAGGGGGGTCTCGGTCTTCGACGACCACAAGGGGACGTACTGGAACGAGGAGAACCCGGGCGGCAGCGTGCAGGTGCCCGACACCAACACGAGGATCGCCATCGTCAAGGAGCCCGGCCATGGCCGGACCATGACAGTCCGGGTGGGGCCCTCCGTCCGGTGATCCGGTAAAGCCGCAGGTCAGAGACGTATCGGCCGCTGCCCCTGGCGGGGCGGCGGCCGATCGCGTAAAGATGGCGTGAGCATCTGGCCGACGAGACGTCACCCGAGGAGCGCCATGGGCGGAGGATTCACCAGGCTGCCGGACGGCAGCATGGTCGTCGCCGTCGGGCTGCCGGCTCCCGTGGGGGGCCGGCGGATACGTGTGCTCGTCCACGCCGGGAACCGCGCCCGCGCCCTGACCCGGCTGCGCAACCTCGGCCTGCGCTCCGTCTACCTCCGCGGCAACGCGCACCCGCCCACGCCCGACGAGGTGACCGCCGTGCTCTGCCACCCCGACGGCCTGGTCTGGCGCGGCTCGCTCGACGACGAGACGGAGTCCTGGCACCCGATCGGCGCCCTCCTCCGCCTGGCGACGTAGACCGCGCGGGCCGGGTACGCGAGCCGGGCACGGCCGGGCGGCGCCGCGGGCCCGCGGGCCGCGTACGCGCGCCCAGGGCCCCGCACGGGGCCGCGGCGTCAGCCGACGACCGGCTTGCCCGTCAGCTCCACACCCGCCTCCGCCAGCTCACCCAGCGCCGTGTGCGTGCTGTCCTCGGCCACCCCGGCCGTCAGGTCCAGCAGCACCTGCGTGCGGAAGCCCGCCGCCGCCGCGTCCAGCGCCGTCGCCTTCACGCAGTGGTCGGTGGCGATGCCCACGACGTCGACCTCCGTGACCTCCCGGGCGCGCAGCCAGTCCGCCAGCGGCATCCCGTTCTCGTCCGCGCCCTGGAAGCCGCTGTACGCGGCCGCGTACGCGCCCTTGTCGAAGACCGCGGAGATCGCGCCGGAGGCGACGGCCGGCGCGAAGTTCGGGTGGAACCCGACGCCCTCCGTGCCGGCGACGCAGTGCCGCGGCCAGGAGTGGACGAAGTCGGGGTGGGCGGAGAAGTGGTCGCCCGGCTCGATGTGGTGGTCGCGGGTGGCGACGACGTGCTGGTAGCCCGCGGTGGACCGGCCGATCAGGTCGGTGATCGCGGCGGCGACGTCCGCGCCGCCGGTCACCCCCATGCTGCCGCCCTCGCAGAAGTCGTTCTGCACGTCAACGACGATCAGTGCCCGATGCATGGTGCGATGCCCTTCGTGAGTCGGCGTCGGAAGGACGGAGCGCTGGGGAACGAAGCGCTGCGCGTCCCGGTTCTCTGCCCGCTGTCCCGGGGGTCATACGTACTCCGTCGGCAGGACCGGCTCGCCCCTGGAGAGCTGGGTGGCGGACAGCGGCAGCCCGTCCCGGGCCTCGACGTGCCGCGCCCTGGCGTCGTCCATCGGCTCCCGCCCCACGACCTCGCCGCCGCGCACCAGCGGCACCAGCAGCTCCCGGCCCGCCAGCTCCGCGGGCACCGCCCCGGTGCCGACGACCTCGGCCTCCGCCACGCCGTCCGCGTCGAGCCGCCGGGCCGCCCACTTCCGCCCGCCGACCGACGTCTTCCCGCCCTGGGCCTTCTTCGCCACCGGCACCAGCGGCGCGTCCGGGCCGCCTGCGGCGGCGCGGGCCACCAGCTTGTAGACCATCGAGCACGTCGGGTGCCCGCTGCCGGTGACCAGCCGGGTGCCGACGCCGTACGCGTCGACCGGCGCGGCGGCGAGCGAGGCGATGGCGTACTCGTCGAGGTCGCTGGTGACGATGATCCGGGTCCGGTCCGCGCCCAGCTCGTCGAGCTGCTGGCGGACCCGGTGCGCGACCAGCAGCAGGTCGCCGGAGTCGATGCGCACGGCGCCCAGCTCCGGCCCCGCGACCGCCACGGCGGTGCGGACCGCGGCGGCCACGTCGTACGTGTCGACCAGCAGCGTCGTCCCCGTGCCCATGGACTCCACCTGGGCGGTGAAGGCGTCCCGCTCGCTGTCGTGCAGCAGCGTGAAGGCGTGCGCGGCGGTGCCCACGGTGGGGATCGCGTAGCGGAACCCGGCGGCCAGGTCGGAGGTGGAGGTGAAGCCGCCGACGTACGCGGCCCGGGACGCGGCCACCGCGGCCAGCTCGTGGGTGCGCCGGGCGCCCATCTCGATCAGCGGCCGGCCGCCGGCGGCGACGGCCATCCGGGAGGCCGCGGCGGCGATGGCGGAGTCGTGGTTGAGGATCGACAGCACCACCGTCTCCAGCAGCACGCACTCGGCGAAGGTGCCCTCGACCCGCAGCACCGGAGAGCCGGGGAAGTAGACCTCGCCCTCGGGGTAGCCCCAGATGTCGCCGGTGAAGCGGAAGTCCGCCAGCCAGTCGAGGGTCGGGGCGTCGACCACGTCGTGCGCGCGCAGGAAGGCCAGCACCTCGGGCTCGAAGCGGAAGCTCTCCAGCGCGTCCAGCACCCGGCCGGTGCCGGCCACGACGCCGTAGCGGCGGCCCTCGGGCAGCCGGCGGGTGAAGGTCTCGAAGACCGAGCGGCGCTCGGCGGTGCCGGCGTGCAGCGCGGCCTGGACCATGGTCAGCTCGTAGTGATCGGTGAAGAGGGCCGTCGAGGGGACGGTGACCGGCAGCTTCAGTTCCGACATGTGCTCGATCCTACGCCCATACTCGTCACTCTGACGATTTCCGGTGTCCGAATGGCTGCGGCACCGCCTGGGGTGGCAGCATGGGGGGCGTCAGGGCTGCGGTCGCAGCCGGAGCCAACGAGGAGTTGCCGCCAACCGTGAGCGTCGCACCCACGGAGATCGAGCGCCCGGAGACCGTCGAGTCCCAGTCACCCGCGGCGGTGCCTGAACCGGACGTCCCCTGGGTGACGATCGTCCACAACGACCCGGTGAACCTCATGAGCTACGTGACGTACGTCTTCCAGGCGTACTTCGGATATCCCAGGGAGAAGGCACGCAAGCTCATGATGGACGTACACACCAAGGGGAGGGCCATCGTCTCCAGCGGCACCCGCGAGGAGATGGAGCGGGACGTGCAGGCCATGCACGGCTACGGCCTGTGGGCCACCCTGGCCCAGGACCGCTGATGGCGGGGCAGTTCGAGGCGGTCCCGGGCGGCGGCGCCGCCGTCGCGCTGGACGAGCTGGAGATCTCCATCCTGCGCACCCTGACCGTGCAGCTGCTGGAGCTGATCGGCCCCGGCGACGCCCCCGCGGACGCCGAGCAGCCCGCCGACCCGCTGGACGCGCTCTTCGCCGAGGGCCCCAGCAAGCCGCCGGCCGACCCGGCGCTGGCGCGGCTCTTTCCGGACGCGTACGGCGAACCGGGCCAGGGCCCCGACGACGAGGAGCGGGCCCGCTCGGCGGAGTTCCGCCGCTACACCGAGCCCGACCTGCGGGAGAGCAAGCGCGAGAACGCCCTGGCCGTCGTCCGCGGGCTCGACTCGCTGGCCGTGCAGGGCGAGGGCGGCGCGGTGCTCAAGATCGGTCCGGAGGAGTCGCGGCAGTGGCTCGGGACGCTCAACGACCTGCGGCTGGCCATCGGCGCCCGGCTCGACATCCGGGACGACGACGACGGCGAGGTGCTGTTCCGGCTGCCGGACGAGGATGAGCGCAAGCCGATGGTGATGGCGTACCTGTGGCTGGGCGGGCTGCAGGAGACGCTGGTCGAGACGCTCATGCCAACGGACTAATCTGCACATAATCACCCTTTTCCCGTGGTAAGGCTCCAGTCCGGGGACCGCACGGGAAAGGGCGCAACTCCACATGACCACTGCGAAGCTCCCGGAGGGCGGCCGCGGGGCCCCGGCCGCCGACGAGGGCTACGAGCGCGGGCTGGGCAGCCGCCAGGTCCAGATGATCGCCATCGGCGGCGCCATCGGAGTGGGCCTCTTCCTCGGCGCCGGCAAGATCATCGAGAGGGCCGGCCCCAGCCTCGTCTTCATGTACGCGCTCGCCGGCCTCGTCATCTTCTTCATCATGCGGGCCCTGGGCGAACTGCTGCTCTACCGCCCGGTCTCGGGCAGCTTCGCCGAGTACGCGCGCGAGTTCCTCGGCCCGTACTTCGGCTACGTCACCGGCTGGACGTACTGGCTGATGTGGGCGGTCACCGGCATGACCGAGCTGACGGCCGCCGCCATCTACATCAACTACTGGTGGCCCGCCGTCCCGCAGTGGCTCAGCGCGCTGGGCTTCCTGCTGCTCCTCTTCGGCGTCAACCTGATCTCGGTGAAGATCTTCGGGGAGCTGGAGTTCTGGTTCTCGATGGTCAAGGTCACCGCGATCATCGGCATGATCGTCATCGGCGTCGGCGTGCTCACCCTCGGCTTCTCCGCGGCCGGTGACGCCGCCACCCCCGCCAACCTCTGGAGCCACGGCGGCTTCTTCCCGCACGGCGTCGGTGACAGCCTCATGACGCTGCAGGGTGTGATGTTCGCCTACCTCGCCGTCGAACTCGTCGGCGTCACCGCGGGCGAGAGCACGAACCCCGAGAAGACCCTGCCCAAGGCGATCAACACGCTGCCCTGGCGGATCGTCCTCTTCTACGTCGGCTCGCTGATCGTCATCCTGTCGGTGGTCCGGTGGACCGAGTTCAGCGCCGGCGTCAGCCCGTTCGTCGCGGCCTTCGGCAGGATCGGCATCCCGCTCGCGGCCGGCATCGTCAACTTCGTCGTGCTCACCGCGGCCCTGTCGTCGTGCAACTCCGGCATGTACTCCACCGGCCGCATGCTGCGCGCCCTGGCCGCCAACTCCGAGGCGCCGAAGGTCTTCGGCAGGCTCAGCGCCCGCCGGGTGCCGGCCGCGGGCATCGCGCTGTCGGTCGTGGTCATGTCGGTCGGCGTGGTGCTCAACTACCTCGTACCGGAGAAGGCGTTCGGGTACGTCATGTCCGTGGCCACCGCCGCCGGCATCTGGACCTGGGCGATGATCCTCGTCAGCCACATCCGCTTCCGCCGCCGGGTCGCCGCCGGCCGGCTGCCCGCCTCCTCGTTCCCCGCGCCCGGCGGGTCGGTGTGCAGCTGGCTCGCGCTGGCGTTCCTCGTCTTCGTCACCGTGCTCACGGCGCTGGACGCCGACGCCCGCGTCTCGCTGTACGTGGGCGCCTGCTGGGCCGTGCTGCTGTCGGCCGGCTGGGCGGTGAGCAGGCGCGGCGAGGCCCGCGGCGGCGGGCCGGCGCCGGAGTACGCCGCCGGGGCGCAGTAGGCCCGGTAGGCGCCGTAGGGCGCAGGAGGGTGCCGGGGCCGGGCCGCCGGAGGACGCGGCGGGGCGCCGGAGACGGTGCGTTCGGCGGGCGTCGCCGCCCGCCGAACGCACCGTACCGTGCGCTTCCGCGCTGCCGCCGGCCGCTAGGCCCAGAGCTGCCCGTGCAGCGCTTCGACGGCCTCTTCCGCGGTCGCGGCGGTGTAGATGCCCGTCGACAAGTACTTCCAGCCGCCGTCCGCGACGAGGAAGGCGATGTCGGCGCGCTCCCCGGCCCGTACCGCCTTGCGGCCCACGCCGATCGCGGCGTGCAGCGAGGCCCCGGTGGAGATGCCCGCGAAGATGCCCTCCTGGCGCAGCAGCTCGCGGGTGCGGGTGACCGCGTCCGCGGAGCCGACCGAGTAGCGGGTGGTGAGCACGGACTCGTCGTACAGCTCGGGGACGAAGCCCTCGTCGAGGTTGCGCAGCCCGTAGACGAGGTCGTCGTAGCGCGGCTCGGCGGCCACGATCTGCACGTCCGGGCGCTGCTCGCGCAGGAACCGGCCGGCGCCCATGAGCGTGCCCGTGGTGCCGAGGCCGGCCACGAAGTGCGTGATGGAGGGCAGGTCGGCCAGGATCTCCGGGCCGGTGGTGGCGTAGTGCGCGCCGGCGTTGTCCGGGTTGCCGTACTGGTAGAGCATCACCCAGTCCGGGTGCTCGGCGGCCAGCTCCTTGGCGACCCGTACGGCGGTGTTGGAGCCGCCGGCCGCCGGCGAGGAGATGATCTCCGCGCCCCACATGGCGAGCAGCTGGCGGCGCTCCTCGCTGGTGTTCTCCGGCATCACGCAGACGATGCGGTAGCCCTTGAGCCCGGCCGCCATGGCCAGCGAGATGCCGGTGTTGCCGGAGGTCGGCTCCAGGATCGTGCAGCCGGGGGTCAGCCGGCCGTCCTTCTCGGCCTGCTCGATCATGAACAGCGCCGGGCGGTCCTTCACCGAGCCGGTCGGGTTGCGGTCCTCCAGCTTCGCCCAGATCCGCACCTCCGGGGCGGGGGAGAGGCGCGGCAGGTGGACCAGGGGCGTGTTGCCGACGGCCGCGAGGGGGCTGTCGTAGCGCATCAGGCGCCGGCCCTGCGCTCCGTACGGGCGCCGTCGGAGCCGCCGGCGACGGCGGGCAGGATCGTCACGCTGTCGCCGTCGGCGAGCTTGGTGGTGATCCCGTCGAGGAAGCGGACGTCCTCGTCGTTGAGGTAGACGTTGACGAAGCGGCGCAGCTCACCGCCGTCGACCAGGCGCTCGCGGATACCGGTGTGGCGGGACTCCAGGTCGTCGAACAGCTCCGCCAGCGTGGTGCCGTCGCCCTGCACGGCCTTCTCGCCGTCGGTGTAGGTGCGGAGGATGGTCGGGATGCGGACCTCGATGGCCATTTCGGGGCTCCTGTGGGATGCGGGAGTCGGGCTGCGGGCGGGGCGCGGGCACGGTCGGCCGCGGCACCGCAGGGGGCGGGACGTACGGACGTACGCGGGCGGGTGTCGGACGCGGGCGCCGGACGCGGGCGTCAGGCGGTCGGGACGCGGCCGGCCGCGCGGGGCGGCGCGGCCGGACAGGCGGCGCTGGCGAGACGGCAGAGGTCGACGTGCAGACGGGCCACGAGCAGCACCTGCCGGCCCGGCGGTTTCCGGGTCACGTCCTCGTCAACCATGGGCTCATCGTATCGATTCCCCGTCCGCGTGCCGGATCCCCGTTTCACCATGCGGACTCAGCCCGCGGGGGTCTCGTCGTACGAGGTGACCACGGCCACGTCCTCCTCGGTGACCACACCGTCCACGATGCGGAACGAGCGGAAGGAGACGGGCCCTTCGCCGGCGCCGGACTCGGCGACGGAGACGAGGACGTAGTGCGCGCCGGGCTCCTGGGCCAGCTCGATGTCCGTGCGGGAGGGGTACGCCTCGGTCGCGGTGTGCGAGTGGTAGATCACCACCTGCTCCTCGTCCCGCTCGTCCAGCTCGCGGTCGAGCCAGTAGAGGTCCATCGAGTCGAACTGGTAGAACGTGGGCGAGCGGGCGGCGTTGAGCATGGGGATGAAGCGCTCGGGACGGCCGTCCGCGGGCGCCGGCGCCGGGCCCGCGACCACGCCGCACGCCTCGTCCGGGTAGTCCTTGCGGGCGTGCGCGACGATCTGCTCGTACAGCTCCTCCGTGATGGTCAGCATGGCCGCAAGGATGACACGGCCGCGGCGGACCCACCGCGTACGTCCCGCACGCTGAGACGGATCAGCTCAGATGTCAGTCGCGCTCCTGCGGGCCCGGCTCAGGTGCCGGTGCCGCTCCCGGTCCCGCTCCCGTCCCCGTTGCCGTCCGCGTCGGCGTCCGCGCCCCCGGATCCGTTCCCGCCCGGGGATCCGTTCTCGCCCGGCGTCTCGCCCGGCTCCGGCCCGTCCGGGCGCCGGTGCGCGCGGCGCACCCGCCCGAAGCTGTCGACCAGCCCGGCGATCACCGCCAGCACCACCACGGCCGCGACGGCCGGCCACCAGGTGTCCATAGGCCGATCCTAGGGCCAGCCGGCCGCCGTCCCGTGCCCGCGCCGCGGCACCGGCGGGCGCGGGCCGTACCCCCCGGCATCCTGGTGATTCCGCCCACAACCGGGATGGCCGGGGGACCGCTGCGGCCCGTCCCGGCTTACCCTCGGCAGAGCCGGCGGGGCATCGTCGCCCCGTCCCGACCGTGCCGGAGGTCCTTCCCCGATGAAGCTCACCGTCGTCGGTTGCTCGGGCTCGTTCCCGTCCGCGGAATCCGCGTGTTCGAGCTACCTGGTCGAGGCGGAGGGGTACGCGCTCCTGCTCGACATGGGCAACGGCGCGCTGGGGGCGCTGCAGCAGCACCGCGGACTGTACGACCTCGACGCCATCCTGCTGAGCCACCTCCACGCGGACCACTGCATCGACATGTGCGCCTACTTCGTCGCGCGCTACTACCGCCACGAGGGCGGCCCCGCCGAGGTGCTCCCCGTCTACGGCCCCAAGGGCACGGAGCAGCGGCTGACCACGGCGTACGCGGACACCCCTTCGGAGACGTCGATGAGCGAGGTCTTCGACTTCCGGGCGCTGGAGCGCGGCGCGTTCGAGATCGGCCCCTTCACGGTGCACGCGGACCGCGTCAGCCACCCGGTCGAGGCGTACGCCTTCCGCATCGAGCACGACGGCCGCAGCCTCGTCTACTCCGGCGACACCGGCCCCTGCGGCGCGCTGACGGAGCTGAGCGCCGCCGCCGACCTGCTGCTGTGCGAGGCGGCGTTCACGCACGGCCGCGAGGAGATCCCCGACCTGCACCTCAACGGCCGCGAGGCGGGCGAGGCCGCCGCGGCCGCGGGGGTGGGGCGGCTGGTGCTGACGCACATCCCGCCGTGGACGGACCCGCAGGTGAACCTGCGGGACGCCCGGGGCGCGTACGGGGGACCGGTGGAACTGGCGCGCGCGGGCGCGGTGTACGAGGTCTGACGGCCGGCGCCGCCGGGCGGCGGCGCCCGGGACCGCGCCGTACGGCCCCGGACCTCCCCGCGGTACGCCGGGCACTGCGCCGGGTACCGCGGCGGGCGCTACGCCTTGTACTGCGCCTTCTCCTCTTCCTCGATCTCCTCGTCGCTCTCCCGGCCCGGGGTGGGCAGGTTGAACCTGACGATGGCGAAGCGGAAGATCACGTAGTAGACCGCCCCGAAGCACAGCCCGACCAGCGCCAGCCCCCACGGGTTGGTCGCGATGCCGAGGTTGAGCAGGAAGTCGATCGCGCCGGCCGAGAAGCCGAAGCCGTCCTTCATCCCCAGTCCCCAGGTCAGCGCCATGGAGACGCCGGTGAGCACCGCGTGGATCGCGTACAGCACGGGCGCGATGAACATGAAGGTGAACTCGATCGGCTCGGTCACGCCGGTGATGAACGCGGTGAGCGCGATGGAGAACATCATCCCGCCGACGACCTTCTTACGGTCCGGCCGCGCGGTGTGGTACATCGCCAGGCAGGCCGCGGGCAGGGCGAACATCATGATCGGGAAGAAGCCGGTCATGAACTGCCCCGCCGTCGGGTCGCCGGCCAGGAAGCGGGCGATGTCGCCGTGCACGGTCTCGCCGGCGGAGTTCTCGTACGAACCGGTCTGGAACCAGGGGAACGAGTTCAGCAGGTGGTGCATGCCGACCGGGATCAGCGCCCGGTTGGCCACGCCGTAGATGCCCGCGCCCGCGGCGCCGGAGCCGACGAGCCACTCGCCGAAGTTGTGCAGGCCCGTGCCGAGGACCGGCCAGATGTAGCCGAAGAGGACGCCGAGGGCCAGCCCCGCGAACGAAGTGAGGATCGGCACCAGCCGCCGGCCGCCGAAGAAGCCGAGCCAGTCGGGCAGCTTGGTGCGGTGGTAGCGCTGGTAGAGCAGCGCCGCGACCAGGCCGATGACGACGCCGCCGAGGACGCCGGCGTCGACCGGGGCGTCGGTGTTGTCGTCGTGGAAGGTGCCGAGCACGTTGCTGAAGACGAGGTAGCCCACGACGGCGGCCAGCGCCGTCGAGCCGTCCGACTTCTTCGCGAAGCCGATGGCGATGCCGACGGCGAAGAGGATCGCCATGTTGTCGAGCAGCGCCCCGCCGCCCGCGGCCATGAACTCGCCGACCCGGTTGAAGAAGTCCGGCAGGGACTCCTTGCCCAGCATGTCGTCGGCGCCGAGGCGGGTGAGCAGCGCGGCGGCGGGCAGCGTCGCGATGGGCAGCATGAGGCTGCGGCCCAGCCGCTGCGCGTTGGCCATGATGCGGGACCCGCGGCCCCTCTTGCCGGCCTGGCCGGCGGCGGCCGGAGCGGAAGCCGTGGACATCCATTCCTCCATCGGAACGCAGGTGGTCTACACCTTTGAGTGGTGTAGACCTGTTCTAGCATGGTGAGCGAGGATAACGGAATATCGAGTTCCGTTCACATCGATGGCCCGGGGAGGGACGTCACACTTGATGACTCTTCGCCCGGTCCGTGCATCACGAGCGCTGACGCATACTGGAGTAGACCAGTGCCCGCATGAAAGAACCTGGAGCGTGTGGCATGCCCAGCAAGGCTGAGAAGATCGTCGCCGGCCTCGGCGGGATCGCGAACATCGAAGAGATCGAGGGCTGCATCACCCGCCTCCGCACGGAGGTCGCGGATCCGGCACTGGTCGACGACACGGCCCTGAAGGCCGCCGGCGCCCACGGCGTCGTCCACATGGGCACCGCGGTCCAGGTCGTCATCGGCACCGACGCGGACCCCCTGGCAGCCGAGATCGAGGACATGAGGTAACCGCCGGCACCGGCTCCGTAGGCCGGTACTCGCGTATCCCGCGCGGCGGGCGGAGGGAACGCGCCGCCTACGGCGGGGGAATCGGGCGTCACTTGCGGTAACCCCCTTCCCGAACCTGATGGAATCGTCCACCGGGGGCCGGGTTTTGCCTCGCGACGTGCACACAGCAGGCTCCTGATCGCCCCGAGGCGCGCGTGGCGCCCGAGGGGCGTTGCGGTCGGGCGCCGCAGGGCAAGAGCAGCTTGCGGGGCGGGCCGGATTGACACCGGACGACGAGGGCGCGTCGCCGCCCGCTCCGGTGGATCGTCGGGCCACATGTCGCAGCCCGGTGAGGTCGGGCCGCAGCCGGATCGGCACCGCGTCGTTACTGGGGGTGAAAAGATCTCGGTATTGACAGGTGCGCGTCGCTATGGTGCGCTTTCCGTGCACATCCCCCCACGGAATGTAGTCGAGTGATCATTCGTTTCTGGGTGGGGGCGAAGTGTTGGGATGTTGCCTACGGCGCGGTCGTGGTGCGGCCGTCGTTCTGGCTTCGGCGTTGTTATGGGGGCTTGTCCCCGGGCTGGGTGCAGCTGGTGCCGCCGGGGCTGAGGGAGACGCCGAGCCGGCTACGGCGGAGCAGCGGGCGCTGGCGGCGGCGGAGTCGTCGGGCGAACGGGTGGAAGTGCCCGCCCAGCGCAGTGAGTACGCGACGGTGTACGCCAATCCGGACGGTTTCTCCTTCACGCTGGAGGAGTCGGCCGTGCCGGTGCGCGTGCGTACGGCCGGTGGGGACTGGACGGAACCCGACCCGACGCTGGAGCTCCGGCCGGACGGCACCGTGGCGCCGAGGGCGGCGATGGCCGAGCTGGCGTTTTCGGGCGGAGGCGCGGGCGCCGAGCTGGTGTCGGTGGCGCGGCAGGGCCGGTCGCTGACGCTGGGCTGGCCGGGCCGGCTGCCCGAGCCGCGGCTGGAGGGGGCGACGGCGACGTACGCCGAGGTGCTGCCGGGCGTGGATCTGCAGCTGACCGCCTCGGTGACGGGCTTTCGGCAGGTGCTGGTGGTCAAGACCCGGGAGGCGGCGGCCAGCCAGGCGCTGGAGCGGATCGACTACGGCGTACGGGCGAAGGGCCTGGCGCTACGCGAGCGGGCCGGGGGCGCGCTGGCGGCGGTGGATGCGGACGGCCGCACGGTGTTCGCGGCGCCGCCCGCGCAGATGTGGGACTCGGCCGGTGCGGCGACGGCGCAGCAGCAGGCGCAGGATACCGGCTCGGTGTCGACGGCGGATGACGGTTCGGACGCTCCGAATCCGGGGGTGGAGCCGGCGCCGGGGGACGCGGTGACCGAGATGGAGGTGGAGGTCTCCGAGGACGCGCTGTCGGTGATCCCGGATGCGGCGATGCTGTCGGAGACCGACGCGTCGGCGTTCCCGCTGTACATCGACCCGACGGTGACGTGGGGTGAGGCGGAGCGGACGCTGCTGCGCTCGGACGGCTACAAGAACTACGGCTGGGGCAACGGCTCGGACGACCGGGGCAAGGGCATGGGCAGGTGCGGCACGGCGAACGGCTACACCTGCGGGCCGGGGTATCGCCAGCGACTGTACTTCGAGTTCTCGCCGTCGAAGCTGAAGGGCAAGAAGGTCCTGGACGCCACGTTCCGGGTGACGGAGACGTGGTCGTTCGACTGCACCGCGCGGTGGGTGGATCTGCGGCGGACGAAGGGCATTTCGTCGTCGTCGAAGTGGCCGGGCCCGGAGGCGTTCGACTTGCTGGGGGACCGGAAGGTCTCCGCGGGCCGCGGGAGTCTGTGCGACCCCTCGCAGCCGCGGAAGGCGATCGAGTTCAACGACAATCCGAACGAGTCGGACGAGAACCTGACGCCGACGGTGCGGAAGTTCGCCGACGGGAAGTTCTCGCGGCTGACGCTGATGCTGCGGGCGAAGAACGAGTCGTACACGGTGGCGTGGAAGCGGTTCAAGAACGACGCGGTGCTGGCGGTGAAGTACGTCGGCAAGCCCGCCAAACCGTCGGCGGTCGGGCTGGTGTCCGGCAGCTCGCAGGTGTGCGAGACGAACGCCTCCGACCCGCAGATCGTCTCTGATCCCACCCCGGCGCTGACCGCGACGCCGCGCACGAAGAAGGGCGGGGGCAGCGGGGCGAAGCTGCGCGCGTACTTCGACATCGACCACAAGAAGGCCGACGGCTCCTGGGCCGACACCCCCAACGACGTCGGCAACCTGCGGCCCTCCAGCGGCTTCGTGGGCTCCGGGCACCGGCTGGTGATGTCGTGGGGCCCGGCGCTGGCCGAGGGCAAGCTGTACCGGTACCGGGCGTGGACGCGCTCGTACTACGACAACGGCACCCAGTATCTGGCCGGTCCTTCGAACGCCTCGACCGGCGGCTGGTGCTACTTCAGGGTGGACAAGGAGCGCCCGCTGGCGCCGCAGGTGACCATCGCGGACCCGTACAGCGAATGCCTGCCCAACGCCTGCGCGCGCGGCGGCGGACCGGGTGTGGCGGCGTCCTTCGCCTTCTCCCCGGCCGACGGGGTGACGGACACCACCGGCTACCAGTTCCGCGTCACCGGGCAGAGCTCGTGGTCGCCGAAGCTGTCCGGCGAGACCGCGCAGGCGTCGTACACCCCGCCCAAGTCGGGCACGTACCGGGTGTACGCGCGGGCCAGGGACACGGTCGGCTGGGGCGAGACGCAGGTGATCGACTTCCTGGTCGACGCCGGGGCCGGGCCGGTGGGCCGCTGGCACTTCGACGAGGCCAGCGGCATGGCGATCGACTCCGCGACGGCCGACGGCGTACCGCGCCACGACGCCACCCTGCACGGCACCGCCACCCGGGACGACCGGGGGCGGCGCGGGCTGCTCACCCACGACGGCGACGGGCAGCCGCTGCCGGAGTGGCACGAGGACCGGGGGCTGTCCCTGGACGGCAGCGGCGCGCACGCGGCCACCGACGGGCCGGTGATCGAGACGCGGTCGGCGTACACCGTCTCCGCGTGGGCGCGACTGAACAGCACGGACCGGGACGGGATCGTGCTGTCGCAGGACGGGAACAACTACAGCCCGTTCATCCTGTGGTACGAGACCTCGTATGACACGTGGGTGTTCGGGGTGAAGGAGAAGGACGAGGACACCGGCACCGCCTACTACGGGGTCGTGGCCGACCAGCCCGCCGCGTCCGGGACCTGGACGCACCTGGCGGGCACCTACGATCCGGCCAGCGACGAGCTCAAGCTGTATGTCAACGGCAAGCTCCAGGGCACCCGCACGGTGCCCGGGTCGTGGAACGCCACCGGCGATTTCCAGTTCGGCCGCTACCTGTGGGCCGGCAACCGCTACTGGGACTTCAACGGCTCCATCGACGAGGCCGCGGTCTGGCAGCGGGTGCTCACCCCGGAGGAGGTCGCGGACGAGGCGCGGCTGATGACCTCGGATGAGATCGCCGGGGCGGAGCTGGTGGCCGACTGGGACCCGTCCCTGGACTCCGGTACCACCCTCCAGGATCGCTCCTCCGGCTACGGACGGGACATGACCCTGGTCGGCGGCGCGACGCTGGACGGCGAGGCGATCGTCCTGGACGGGGTCGACGGTGCGGGCACGGTGCCGGGGCCGCTGGTCGACGACACCGGCTCGTTCACCGTCACCGCCGAGGCGGAGCTGGACCGGGATGCGCTGGTCGGCAAGGACGTCGGCTATGTGGGGCCGGTCGCCGGACAGCGCACCGGGGACGGCTCCGCATGGGGGCTGTGGTTCGAGCTGACAGGAAAGAAGACCGGGGTCGATGACGAGGGAGTCGAAGTAACCGTCCCGCTGGGGGTGTGGCACTTCGGGCGGCTGAACAACGACAACTCCTTCGCCTCGGTCTCCTCGGCTGCGGCAGAGGTCGACGACCTGGCCCGGATCACCGGCGTGTTCGATGCGCAGGACAGCACGGTCAGCCTCTACCTGGGACTGAACCCGGAAGGCGAGCCGCAAGCGTTCACGGCGAAGGTCGGCTCGGGCGACTTCACGGTCGGTAGGGCCTACGCCGGCGGAAGCTGGGGGCACTATCTGCCCGCCCGGCTGACCGATGTGCGCCTCTTTGCAGGGGCTATGGCCGACGACCGCCAGATCCAGGTCCGCATCGGCGATTGAACACGGCCCGGGGCGGACCGCGGTCACACCGCGGTCCGGCCCCTGGCCGATGGCACCACCCAAGAGCTTCGAAGACATCACACACCTGGGGCGGGACGAGAAGACCATGGCTGTCGATGCAGGCACGTGGAGTCGGAAGGTGCGCAGGGCGGGGCGGCGCCGCGGCAGCCGGACGCTCATCGCCGCAGTATCCCTGGCGGTGCTCGCTCCGCTGACCCCCCTGACCCCGGTGGTTGAGGCGGCGGACAGAGCTGAGCCGCTGGACAGGCCGGAGGTGCCCGCGCAGCGGGCGAGCGAGGTCGACGAAGTCGACTGGTTGGGGGCGAAGAAGGCGCGTAGTCGTGTGGCAGAGGCCGCCGCGGCGAACGCAGCGCAGGCCAAGCAGGCCCGGGCTGAGCAAGCCGATGCTTGGCCGCGGCCGGGCCGGGCCACGGTGCAACTCCCCGCGGCGGGCAAGGCTGCGGTGGCACGTGCGGGCGGTCTGCCGGTCACTGCGAGACTGTCCGGCGACGCCGGGCACACGCCGGCTGGCGAGGCACGGGTCGAGGTGCTGGACCGGCAGGCTGCGCGGCAGGCCGGTGTTACCGGGGTGCTGCTGACTGTCGAAGGTACGGGCACCACCGGCCCCGGCGAGGTGCGGCTGGGCGTGGACTACAGCTCGTTCGCCTCAATGGTAGGCGGAGGCTGGGCACAGCGGCTGGAACTGGTGCAACTGCCGTCGTGCGCGCTAACCACGCCTGAGGAGCCGCAGTGCCGGACCCGGACAGCCTTGGAGTCGGACAACAACATCGTCGGCCAGTCGGTGTCCGCCGCGGTTGATCTCTCGCACCCGGCCTCCGGCGATCCGGCGATGCGCGGCCAGGCGGCGGACGGGCCTGCGGTGCTGGCGGTGACGGCCACCGCCGCCGCGGAGGAGTCGGCGGACGGCACCGGGGACTACTCAGCCACGGAGCTGTCGCCGTCGTCCTCCTGGGAGGCCGGAGGCAGTTCAGGTGCGTTCACCTGGTCGTACGACTTCCAGGTGCCTCCGGCGGCGGCCGGTCCGGAGCCGGAGCTGGGGCTGTCGTACGACTCGGGCAGCATCGACGGCCGTACGGCGACGACGAACAACCAAGGCACATCTGTTGGTGAGGGCTTTACCTTCAGCGAGTCGTACATCGAGCGCTCCTACGGTTCGTGCGACGACGACGGCCACGACGACATCCATGACTTGTGCTGGAAGTATCACAACGCGCAGCTGGTGCTGAACGGCAAGTCCACCCGGCTGGTCAAGGACAACGACACCGGCACCTGGCGGCTGGCGGACGACGACGCCTCGAAGGTGGAGCACAAGACCGGCGCCGCCAACGGGGACAACAACGGCGAGTACTGGGCGGTGACCACCGGCGACGGCACCCGGTACGTCTTCGGCAAGCACAAGCTGCCCGGCGCTTCCGACCAGCGCACTAACTCGGCCTGGACCGTGCCCGTGTTCGGCGACGACGCGGGCGAGCCGGGCTACGGCTCCGGCAGCAGCTTCGCCGGCAGGTCGGTCAAGCAGGCCTGGCGGTGGAACCTGGACTACGTCGTGGACACCTCAGGCAACGCCATGACGTACTGGTACGCCAAGGAGACCAATCACTACCGCAAGAACAAGGCCGACACCGCCAATGCCTCCTACATCCGCGGCGGATACCTGAAGCGGATCGAGTACGGGCTGCGTCAGGGGGCGCTGTTCACCGACGACGCGGACGCGAAGGTCACCTTTGACTATGCCGAGCGGTGCACGGCCACCGACTGCTCCAGCCTCACCGAGTCCACCGCCAAGAACTGGCCGGACGTGCCGTACGACGCCATCTGCACTGCGGGCGAGTCCAAGGAAGACTGTCTGGCGGTGGGGCCGTCGTTCTTCTCCCGCAAGCGGCTGACCGGCACCAACACCTCCTCATGGGACGCCGCGAGCAGCGCCTTCAAGGCGGTGGACTCCTGGAAGCTGACCCAGGACTACCTGGACGGCGGCGACATCGGAGACTCCTCCGACCACACACTGGTCCTGAAGTCGATCATCCGCACCGGGAAGGCCGGCACGGACATCACTGTGAACCCGGTGAAGTTCACCTACCACATGCGGCCCAACCGCGTCGATGCGACCGACGACATCCTGCCGCTGACCCGTCCGCGGCTGAACACCATCACCACCGAGACCGGCGCGATCACCACCGTCACGCTGTCCAGCACCGAGTGTCGGCGCAGCGAGGTCATCGACGCCCCGGAGGACATGAACACCCGCAACTGCTATCCGCAGTACTGGAACATCAACGGCGCCGAGGAAGCCTCGGTGGACTGGTTCCACAAGTACCGGGTGCTGGCGGTGACCGAGTCCGATCCCACCGGCCTGGGCGAGACCATGGAGTACGCCTACGCCTACTCCGGCGCCGCCTGGCACCACAACGACGACCCGCTGACCCCGAAGGACGAGCGGACCTGGTCGGACTGGCGCGGCTACCGCAAGGTCACCTCCTACAAGGGCGCGCAGGAGACCACACGCTCGAAGGGGGTCTCGCTGTACCTGCAGGGCATGCACGGCGACAAGAAGGCCGACGGCACCACCCGCTCGGTGAGCGTGCCCGCGCTGGCGAATCCGGACCTGGGCATCGGCGCGATCACCGACCGCGACCAGTTCGCAGGGCAGCTGCGCCAGGAGGTCACCTACGACGGCAGCAGCCCGATCAGCAGCACCGTGCACGGCAAGTGGTCGAAGGAGACCGCTCGTCAGGACGTTCCGGGCGCTTCCGACCACGTCGCCCGCTACGTCCGCACCCAGAAGGAGACCTCGTATACCCACCTGACCGCGGCCGGCACCTGGCGCGAGCGGGCTGTGTCCACCACCTTCGACGACTACGGCATGCCGGTGAAGGTCAACGACACCGGCGAAGTCGGCAAGGGCGGCGACCAGACCTGCACCCGCACCTGGTACGCCCGCAACCCGGCCGTCGGCCTGCTGGGCCTGGAGTCCCGCACCCGCACGGTCGCCAGACCCTGCTCGGTGGCCGACGCCGACCTCGACCTGCCCGCCGACGCCTCCCGCCGCGGCGACGTGCTCTCCGACACCGCCACCGCCTACGACGGCCTGGCGTGGTCGTCGTCGATGAAGCCGGCCAAGGGCCTGCGCACCTGGACCGGCCGCGCCAAGGCCTACAGCGGCACCACGCCTTCCTGGCAGAAGACGTCGGCCACCGAATACGACACCCTCGGCCGGCCCACCTCGGTCACCGACAACCAGGGCAATGCCGCCACCACCAGCTACACACCGGCCGATGCCGGCCCGCTGACCCGCACCGATGAGCACAACCCGGCCGGGCACCGCACCATCAGCTTCCTCGATGCGCGCCGCGGGCTGCCGCTGCGCGTCTACGACGCCAACAACGAGAAGACCGAGACCGCCTACGACGCCCTCGGCCGGGTGACGAAGGTGTGGCTGCCCAACCTCCCCTCCTGCTGCGAGAAGCCCAACTACAAGTTCGCCTACCACCTGAGCAACACCAAACCTTCCTGGGTGTCGACCGGCACGCTGAAGAAGGACCGCCAATCCCACCTGACCAGCTACGCCATCTACGACGCCCTGCTGCGCCCGCTGCAGACCCAGACCCCCACCCCGCAGGGCGGCCGGCTGCTGACCGACACCCGCTACGACACCCGCGGCCTGGCCTACGAGTCCTACGCCGACATCTTCGACACCAGCTCCACCCCCAGCGGCACCTACACCCGCACCGCATACGGCGAGGCACCCAAGCAGGCCGAGACGATCTACGACGGCGCCGAGCGGGAGACGACCTCCACGCTGTACAGCTTCGGCCGCGAGAAGTGGTCCACGCACACCTCCTACACCGGCGACTCGACCGCGACCACCGCCCTGGAGGGCGGCAGCGCCACACGCACCATCACCGACGTCTTCGGCCGCACCACCGAGACCCGCGACTACGAGGGCACCGCGCCGGCCGACGCCCAGTACGGCCCCGGCCCCAGTGCCCCGTACGCCTCCACCCGCTTCACCCACACCCTCGACGATCTGCCGAGCAAAATCACCGGGCCGGACGGGGCGGTGTGGTCCTACGGCTACGACCTGCACGGCCGGGGGATCAGCAGCACTGACCCGGACAAGGGCACCACCACCACCGTCTACGACAGCCTCGACCGCCCGACCAAGATCACCGACGCCCGCGGCGAGACGCTGCTTGCCGCCTACGACACCCTCGGCCGCCCGACGGGCACCTGGACCGGCTCGAAGACGGACGCCAACCAGCTGACCGCCTACGCCTACGACACCCTGCTCAAGGGCCTGCCCACCGCATCCACCCGCTACATCGGCGGCAAGACCGGCCAGGCCTACACCCGCGAGATCACCGAGTACGACTCCATGTCCCGCCCGGTGCGCACCGAACTCCGACTCCCGGCCGACGACCCCTTCGTCCAAGCCGGAGCACCGGACACGTACGAACACCGCGCCCACTACCGCTACGACGGCAGCCAGTCCTCGGCCACGGAACCGTTCATGAACCGCGGCGTGGAGCAGGAGATCGTCTCCTTCGACACCAACGACTTCGGCCAGCTGACCGGCATCGGCGGCAACACCGGCTACCTGCTGGACGCCGACTACTCCGCCCTCGGCCAGCCGCTGCAGTACACCCTGGGCACCTCCACCGTCGCAGGACACAAGCAGACGTACGTCACCAACACCTACGACGAGGCCACCGACCGCCTGACGCGCAGCCACGTCACCGACTCCACTCACCCGTGGATGCTCCAGGACGTCAACTACACCTACGACGACGCGGGCAACGTCACCTCGATCTCCGATCCGACCACCCTCGGCGGCACGAGCGCGGCCGACACCCAGTGCTTCACCTACGACGGTCACCGCCGCCTGACCGACGCCTGGACCCCGGCCAGTCAGGACTGCGGCGGCGTGCCGGACGGCACCAGCCTGGGCGGCCCGGCCCCGTACTACACCAGCTACACCTACAACGACGCCGGCCAGCGCACCACCGAAACCCAGCACACCAGCGCCGGCAGCAACCTGACCACCTACTGCTACACCGGTAGTCAGCCCCACACCCTGACCGGCACCAGCACCGACGACGACTGCGCCAGCCCGGACGCCACCTACACCTACGACAAAACTGGCAACACCACCACCCGTCCTGGTTCCGCCAGCCAGCAGCAGTTGGCCTGGTCACCGGAGGGGCAGCTGAGCACCCTCACCGAAGGCGACACCGTCACCGACTACCTCTACGACGCCGACGGCGAGCTGCTCATCCGCGACACCGAAGGCGGCGAGCGGGTGCTGTATGCCGGGGCGAGCGAACTGCACCTCACTTCCGAGGGCAAGCTGTGGGCCCAGCGCTACTACACCCACGGCGGCCTGACCGTGGCCATGCGCACCAACCAGCGCACCGACGACCTGACCAGCGACCTGCGCTACCTGGCCGCCGACCACCACCACACCTCCACCCTGGCCATCACCTCCGGTACCAACGACACCGACCAGCAGTTCACCAAGCGCTACACCACCCCCTTCGGCGACACCCGCGGGCAACCCGCCGGCATCGCGGGTCCCTGGCCCGACGACAAGACCTTCCTGGGCAAGACACACGACACCACCACCGGCCTGATACACGTCGGTGCCCGCGAATACGACCCGGGAACCGGCCAGTTCCTCTCCGCCGACCCCCTGCTGGAGATCGACAAGCCGCAGACCCTCAACGGCTACAGCTACGCCGCCAACAATCCCCTCACCTACTCCGACCCCAGCGGTGAGGGCCTGGCCTGCGGCCAGCCCGGGATGCCTGCCTGCCCGCACCGCCCCGACGGCAGCCGCGGCAACGGCCGTCCCAACGAAGCCGTCGACTACAGCAAGCCCAAGCCCCACCACCCCTGCAACAGCAACTGCGGCGGCACCCACCGCGGCAGCTCCGGAGGTGGCGGTGGCGGCGGCAACGCCGGCGGCGGAGCCTACGGCGGCCCGGCCCCCGACCCGGGCCCGCCACCGCCGGTCGACGAGAACACCGGCGGCGGCAGGACCGGAGCCGGCAGCGGTGGCGGATCACTCCTGGACATCATCGCGAGCGGTGTGAGTCTCCTCGCGGACGCCCTCGCGCCGGACTTCCAGGCAGCGTTGAAGTGCTTGCAGAGTCTCGGGCTGTCGGCCGGGGACTGCGCCAACGCAGGTCTTGATTTACCACAGGCCAAGGGTGCCAAGACCGCCAAGGACTTCGCTGACGGGGCAAAGAAGGGAGGGAAAGCAGCAACCCGGTGCACCCGGGACAGCTTCACCGCGGGCACCGAGGTCCTGATGGCCGACGGCACCACCAAAGCCATCGAGGACATCCAACCCGGCGACGAAGTCCTGGCGACCAACCCGGAAACCGGCGACACCCAGCCCAAGACCGTCACCGCCACCATCATCACCAAAGACGACAAACAATACGTCGACCTCGTCACCGCCACAGATGACGGCAGCCACACCCTCACCACCACCGACCACCACCCCTTCTGGTCCGAAAGCAACGGCACCTGGACCGACGCCGGCGACCTCACCCCCGGCACCACCCTCCGCACCGACGACGGAACCACGACCCACGTCCAAGGAGTCCGCAAGTACGCCAGCCACCACACCACCTACAACCTGACGGTAGCCAACACCCACACCTACTATGTACTCGCCGGAAATACGCCGGTGCTGGTGCATAACAGCAACTGTGGCGATCTTGGCGAGAATTGGAAGCCTGCCAAGACTTCGACCATCTGCGGAAGTACGGGGTGTGAGGATGTGGCCCGGAAAATTCAGAGTCAAATCGGTGGCACGCGGTATCGGATTACTGACTCCTATGGTGCTCCATCCCTCGGGAAATATCGCGGCGAAGACACGATGTGGGCTCACCACGACGTCGTAATTAGGGATGGTCGCGTGTATGACGCCTGGACAAGCAGATACGGAGAGCCACTAGACCAATACCGAAGCCGGTTCGAGTATGGTGACGATCTACGCTTCGACCCCCTGGACTAGGTGAGATCATTGGACTACCGAACCATGTTTGCCGACGTCAGACGTCGACCCGGTAACTACGGACTGGGTGGAACATTCCGGGAGGCGTCCGCCTTCGTGAATGGCTGTGACGCTGGAAATTCCTGGGGACTTCTCATCGGATTTCGCGAATGGCTTGCTCTAAAGCTGGGATGTGAAGCCAATCTCACGTGGGCAGGATTGATTCTCAAGCTGGCCGATGTCGACGCTTCGTTGCATCCGTCAGGAAGTAACCTGTCAGCGACAGAGGATGAGCGTGCTGTAGAGGTGCTCTTCGCGGAGCTTGATGAGTTCTTGAGTGCCAGGAAGGGTGCGAGTGACGTCGGCAGGATCCTAGAGAAATATTTGCGTCAAAACTCGTGAGCGAAAATCCAGCAGCCCCGCCAGAATTTGTTTCTGGCGGGGCTGCTGTGAGTTTTGACGGCAACGGTGACGGCAACGTCAGCGGATGACGGCTGCGGCGGGTGGGTCGTCGGGGGCGTCGTCGGTCGGGTTGAGGGCGTCACCCAGGGTGTCGATGGCCTGCCTCTGGAGGTGCAGCCGGACATGGGCGTAGACGGTCGCGGTGACGCCGATGTGGGCGTGGCCCAGCAGCTCCTTGATCACGACGAGGTCGACACCCTGCTCCAGGAGCAGGGTGGCTGTGGAGTGTCTGAGGTCGTGGAAGCGGATCCGGCGCAGGCCGGCGCGGTCGAGGAGGGCGCGGAAGCGGCGGGTGAGGTTCGCGGGGTCCAGGGGGCCGCCGGTCGGTGTGGTGAAGACGAGGCCGGCGTCCCGCCAGTCGGGCCCCGCAGCCGCTCGCTCGTCGTCCTGTCGTGCGCGGTGCTCGCGGAGGGAGCGGAGGCATTCGGTGGGGAGAGCGATGCGCCGCTCGGAGGCAAGGGCCTCCGCCGCGACCAGCTCAGGCGGGCGACGCCGTCGGAGAGCTGACCGTTGAAGATCCGCGCCCACGGGGTGGCAAACAGCTCCACCGGCCGCACCATCACGCCCGGCTTCAGCCCTGCCGCGAGGCCCGTCTCAGGAACCGTGATCTTTAGGACCTCGGCCCGGCCGTCCTCCATGAGCATCACGGTCACGGTGTACAGCGATGTGCCGGTCTCCCGGTCGGTGGCGACCTCCCCGGTCTGCTGGTCCTTAGCCCTCGGAGCGAAGATCCTGACGGCCACCGAATACCGCTGGCTGGCCCGCCGGTTGACCGAAGCCCTCTCCGACGCATCCGGGTCGCCGACTCGCGCGGGCAACGCCTCCCAGGCCCGCAGGAGGAAGAGGAAGCGGACGACGATGTCTGACCCCACGAACGCTGGCGCACCTTCCCGCAGGACTGCCCGTGGCCGCTTTCGATTCCGCGAGAACCACGTGACCACCGTCCCCGATACCTTGGCCCTGCCGACCGTCACGGCGGAGTGCGTCACCGGCGAAGGCCACAACTGCGGTGCCAACTCCGGCCCCTACACACCCCGGACGAGCTGACGCGTTGGATCGCTGAACACTGCGCCGCCACCGGTTACCAGGACTACGAGCAGCCCGTCCGATCCGTACTCCGTGCCGAGCCCGGGGCCTGGCAGTAGTCCCCCTGCGCCGACAGCGGCCAGCGGCAGCACCACCGTGCGCCCCGGGCTCCTGACGGCAGTAGCGACGGCAACACCCACGGATTCTCCCGCACAACCACGGACACCAGCGGAACCCGAAACCACCGCTGATCTGCGAATACGCAGATAGAGAGGGGTCGCGTAGCACACGTACTATGTTGTGGCAGGACAGACACCTGTCCTCGTACACAACAGTAATCCGTGCGGTCCGCCGAAGATCACGGTCAATCGCCATGGGCAACTAACAAATGGAAGGTATACTCTCGACTCGACGGGTATGGATCCCCATGTAAACGGGACTGCAGGAAAGAGTCAGTTCGGGTTTCACGTAAACTCTGGTAAGGCTACTCTCGATGCGGCTGCGTATGCAGATGAATTTGGCCTATGGGTGGGCAACAAGGCCAAGGTTCCTGTCGCCAATGGCCCCGTAGGATACTTGGGTGACGGTACGCCAACAAGCTGGATTAATGTCTATCGAACGAAGAGTGGGTTCGTTCACGGGACCCCAGGGAGTCCGCAATGATTGACATCGATGCGACGCTCCGGCGCGCTTCGCGCGGAGTGTCTACCTGGTCGCCTGAGGCTGCCCGCGCGTCTGCTGCTCTGATCGCAAGCGGTCCTCAAGTCAGGATCGACTGGGATGAAAGCGCAGGAGAAAACTGGCTTCGCATTGTCGATGAGACCCACGTCGTCGCCCTGGTGTCAGTCGCATTTCCCTTCGCTCTAATCCAGAAGGCTCCCGGTGTGAAACGTCCGGAAGGTGAGATCGTTTCGGTAGTCGTGGACGGCCTGGACGACGTGGAACTGGAGTGCTCAAGCGAAACTCTCGTAGAGGTCTACGGGAATTTTGACCGGCTCCGCACGCTGAATTCTGGAGGATTTTCTGCCAATGATCTATGGTATGTGACTGTGTAGGCGGTAATCTGAAATTTAGTTGCCTGGATGTTATGGATCGTGTTCCGTAATCTCAGCCTGGATCCATCGTGTGATCCTGGATCCACCGGGTGACGATCAGTTCGGGTGGCCCTGGGTATAGAGGAGGTGCCCGCTGAGCTGGGGTGATGGGAGTTCTTCACGATTCCATCGGCACCAATCAGCAAGGCACCTCGTAAGTGAAATCTTCCCATACGGCCGCGGCGACGTTCGCGGCGGCCGATGACTCGAATCTGATCGCGTACGGCGGCCTGGCGGCTGGGGCGCGGCTGGCCGAGCGGTGTGGACTGTCCGGGCTGGTCCGTGACAGGGTTCGCCTCGCCGGGGCCGCGAACGGTGCGGGCATGGCGCCGGATGCGAAGGTGATGTCGCTGGTGGCGGGCATGCTGGCCAGGGGCGGACAGCATCGATGATGTGGATGTGCTGCGGCATGGAGCGATGTCCCGCGCGTTCGGCGGCATACGCGCCCCCTCAACGCTGGGTACGTTCCTGCGTGCCTTCACCTGGGGCCATGTGCGTCAACTGGAGTCCGCCACCGAGGCGTTCACGGCGAACCTGGTCGGCACTGCGGGCTGCTGCCCGGCGCGCACCAGGTGATATTCCTGGACATCGACTGGAAGGTGAAGCCCGTCCACGGCTACGCCAAGCAAGGCGCCGCCTTCGGCTACACCCGACAGCGCGGGCTGCACTTCCAGATCGTGACCGCCTCCACCCCGATCGCCGCGCCGGTCATCGTGGCCTCGCGGCTGCGCAAGGGCTCGGCCGGCTCCGCCAAGGGCGCCGCCCATCTGATCGCCGAGGCGGTCAACACGGTCCGGGCCATGGGCGCGACGGGCCAGATCATCGTGCGAGGCGATTCCGCGTTCTGCTCCCACAAGACCGTGGCCGCCTGCCGCCGTCTTCGGGTGCGCTTCTCCTTCACGATCGCCCAGCGCAAGAAGGTCCGCACCACGATCGCCGCCATCGACCCCACCGCATGGACGGCGATCAAGTACACGGACGCGGTCTTCGACCAGGACGAGCAGCGGTGGGTCTCCGACGCCGGGGTCGCCCAGACCGCATACACCGCCTTCACCGGCAAGCCGCAGAAGTACCACGTCACGGCCCGGCTCCTGGTCCGCCGCGTCAAGCGGCTCGGTCAGGCTCATATCCCCGACGGGCAGGGCGAGTTGTTCACCACCCACCGCTTCCACGCCGTGTTCACCGACACCGCGCTCGGCCTCGTCGAAGCCGAGGCCACCCATCGCCGGCATGCCATCATCGAGCAGGTCTTCGCCGACCTGGAGGATTCCGCCCTGGGTCACTTGCCGTCGGGGAAGTTCACCGCGAACGCGGCCTGGCTCACCCTTGCCACCCTCGCTCACAACCTCACCCGCGCGCTCGGCGCCCTGGCCTCCACCTTCCACGCCAGGGCCCGCACCGGCACCCTCCGCCGCCACCTGATCGCCGTCCCCGCCCGCCTCGCCACCGGTGCACGCACCCTGACCTGGCACTTCCCCGACCGGTGGCCCTGGCCGGGAGCACTGGAGAACCTCTGGACGACCGTCGGCCACCGCCTGCGCACCTGACCAGCCGGACCGACTGCCCGCCCACGACCCGAAGGACCTCGAAGACCCCGCCACCGGACCGGCCACCCGGCACCCGCCCCTGCCCGAAACCGGAAAAACAACCGAAACCGATCAGCAAACCCGATCAGGATTCACACCGGCGGGGTCGCATCCGAGCAGTTCGGCGAGCCCACCGGGGCACACAGCAGCCAGTACGCGGCCCAGTGTGGAGGTTGAGGGAGCGGCGCGCACGCCGAGAGAGCCCCGGCAGCGGGCGTCGAGCCGGGCGAGGGTGTCCTGGGGAGCGTTGCGGGCCCACTGGCCGATCGCGCGCAGGGAGCGCGCTCCGGTCAGCACGGCGCAGCAGCAGGTCAACAGCACCGTGACCAGGGAGTGGCGGCGGCCACGGCGGCATCGCGGGTCAGGCAGGGCGGCCAGCCGCTCAGCGATGCCGTCCGCAGCGCGCTGCTCGGGGGCGGGCGACTTGATCAGGCACACGGTGGCAGACTGGCGACACATCGAGGCTCCGGCGGCTCGGGTGACTTGGCGGTCCCCCTGATCGTCGGAGCTTCGTTGCGCTCGCGGACTTGTCCTGATGGATCGTCATGCCGCTGTGACCTGCGAGCCCTCATGGTCAAATGGAGAATGAATCAGCCCTGCTCCGGGAGGAGCCGGGCCAGTCACGCAACGTGGAGCTGAGCCGCTGCGGCGCAGAGCACCTGTGTGCGCGGTTGCGGTTCTTTCTCGACGGAGGCCGAAGCCTTTCGCCATGCGGCGACGCATGTCATCGGGTGCCCTGGAGCGCCGGCCGGTGCTCTCCGGACGACGTGAGCAGGCTGAACGAGTATCGGGCGGGGACGGGGGCGAGCGGCTTCAGGTGTGCCCGATAGGGTCGGGGCCATGCCTACTCCCGAGCCCTTCGCCGGCTCCTCCCGCTTCGACGGTCGTACCCCCGCCGAGCTGCGCCCGGTGGCGCTGGAACGCGGCTGGAGCATGCACGCGGAGGGGTCCGTGCTGATCTCCTTCGGCGACACCCGGGTGCTGTGCACCGCCAGCTTCACCGAGGGCGTGCCGCGCTGGCGCAAGGGCAGCGGCGAGGGCTGGGTCACCGCGGAGTACGCGATGCTGCCGCGGTCCACGAACACCCGGGGGGACCGGGAGTCCGTACGCGGCAAGATCGGCGGGCGGACGCACGAGATCTCCCGGCTCATCGGCCGTTCGCTGCGGGCCGTCATCGACTTCAAGGCCCTCGGCGAGAACACCGTCGTCCTCGACTGCGACGTCCTCCAGGCCGACGGCGGCACCCGTACCGCCGCCATCACCGGAGCGTACGTGGCCCTCGCCGACGCCGTCGCGTGGGGGCGGCGCAACAAGCTGATCAAGTCCAGGGCGACCCCGCTGACCGGCACCGTGGCCGCCGTCAGCGTCGGCATCGTAGGCTCCGTACCACTGCTCGACCTCTGCTACGAGGAGGACGTGCGGGCGGAGACCGACATGAACGTCGTCTGCACCGGCGACGGCCGTTTCGTCGAGGTGCAGGGCACGGCGGAGGGGGAGCCCTTCGCCCGGGCCGAACTCGACGCGCTGCTCGACCTCGCGGTCGGCGGCTGCGCGCAGCTGGACGGGCTGCAGCGCGAGGCACTGGAGGGAGACCGGTGAAGGGGAAGAAGCGCTGGACGCGCGCCGGCGTCGCGCTGGCGGCGGGGGCCGCCGCGGTGGCGTTCACCGGCGCGTGTGACGCGGTCAGCAAGGCCATAGACTGCGCGCAGCTCGCCACCGAGGTCGCGGCCGACGCCGACCGGCTGCAGGAGGCCGTCTCCGGCGCGGGCGAGGACCCGCAGGCCGCCGCGGACGCGCTCGACGAGATCGAGCGGAGCCTCAACGACTTCGGCGACAAGACCGACGACGGCGACGTCGGCAAGGCCGTCGACGACATGCAGCGGGCCGTCGACAACGCCCAGCAGGCCGCCGACCGCGGCGAGGTCCCCGACTTCCAGCCGGTCGGCGACGCCGCCGGCGAGCTGACGAACGTGTGCTCGCCGTGACCGCGGACCGCCTCGTCCTCGCCACCCGCAATGAGGGCAAGGTCACCGAGCTGCGCGCCATCCTCGGCGCGGCGGGCGTCGCCGCCCGGCTCCTCGGCACCGACGCCTTCCCCGACGCGCCGGACGTGCCCGAGACCGGCGTGACCTTCGCAGAGAACGCCCTGCTCAAAGCGCACGCGCTGGCGCGGGCCACCGGGCTGCCCGCGGTCGCCGACGACTCCGGGCTCTGCGTCGACGTACTCGGCGGCGCGCCCGGCATCTTCTCCGCCCGCTGGTCCGGCCGCCACGGTGGTGCCGACGTGGACGCAGCGAACCTCGCCCTGCTCCTCGCCCAGCTCGCCGACGTCGGCCCCGAGCACCGCGCCGCGCACTTCGCGTGCGCCGCGGCGCTCGCGCTGCCGGACGGCACGGAGCGGGTCGCGGAGGGGCGGCTGGCGGGCACGCTGCGGTACGAGCCGGCGGGCAGCGGCGGCTTCGGGTACGACCCGATCCTGCAGCCGCTCGGCGAGGAGCGTACGTGCGCGGAGCTGACCCCGGCGGAGAAGAACGCGATCAGCCACCGCGGCAAGGCGTTCCGCGCCCTGGCCCCGGCGGTGCGGGAACTGCTCAAGGACTGACCGCGGCCGCCGGCCGCCGCGCGCCCGGCCGCCGCGCTACGCGGCCTTGAACTCCTGGCGCTGCCGGCCCAGGCCGTCGATCTCCAGCTCCACCACGTCGCCCGCCCGCAGGTACGGCTTCGGCTCCGGCATGCCCATCGCGACGCCCGCCGGCGTGCCGGTGTTGATGACGTCGCCCGGGTACAGCGTCATGAACCGGCTCAGATACCGGACCACCTGGGCGACCGGGAAGATCTGGTCCGCCGTCGTGCCGTCCTGCCGCTTCTCGCCGTTCACCCACAGCCGCAGCCCCAGGGCCTGCGGGTCCGGCACCTCGTCGGCCGTCACCAGCCACGGGCCCAGCGGGTTGAACGTCTCGCAGTTCTTGCCCTTGTCCCACTGGCCGCCCCGCTCCAGCTGGAACGCGCGCTCGGAGACGTCGTGCGCCACCGCGTAGCCGGCGACGGCGGCCAGCGCGTCCGCGTCGGACTCCAGGTAGCGGGCGGTGCGGCCGATGACCACCGCCAGCTCCACCTCCCAGTCCGTCTTCTCGCTGCCGCGCGGCACGAGCACCGTGTCCTCGGGCCCCACCACCGTGTCCGGGGCCTTCATGAAGAGGATCGGCTCCGCGGGGATGGCCGCGCCGGTCTCGGTGGCGTGGTCGTGGTAGTTCAGCCCGATGCACACGATCTTGCCGATGCGGGCCAGCGGCGGGCCGGTCCGCAGCCCGTCGGCGTCGAGGGCCGGCAGGTCGCCGGCCGCGGCGGCGTCCCGTACCCGGGCGAGCGCGGAGGCGTCGGACAGCAGCGCTCCGTCCACGTCGGACACGACCCCGGAGAGGTCCCGCAGGGTCCCTCCGGCGTCCAGCAGGGCCGGGCGCTCGCTTCCCGCCGGTCCGACACGCAGCAGCTTCATTTGACGACTCCCCTCTCCGCGGTCGATCGATCTTCCGTTGATCGCCGTTTGGTCCGCAAGACCCTGTTCAGCCCGTGGACCCGGGAGGCGATAGAGGAGGGTGCGTTCTGCGGCGGTCCAGGCGGTCGTGGTCGGTGAAGAGCCGGTACATCACCGGGTTCCTCTGAGGGGCTCGAGCGTCAAGCCGGGGAGGAATCGGACTCCTGCGGAACGGGGCGGAGGTGGCCGCATCGCCGTCAGGGCGATTCGGTGTCTGCCGGACGACCGGTGAGCGCGACTTCCAGGAGGTGGACGATCTCGCTGTTGACTGACCTGCGGTCTCGCTTCGCGAGTGCGGCGAGACGTTCGTGGAGTTCGAGGGGGAGCCGGACCGTGATGCGCTTCTCTTCATCCATGCCGCCACTGTAGTTGCTCGAATGCAGGGATTTGACATATGTTTGACGTCGTGACGACAGCGAAACAACAGGCGGAGAATGCCGGGCACGCCCGGTACACCTACCGGCTGCGCGTGCCGTCGACCGCCCGTATCGGCCTGGAAGCCGAGTGGGCGCGCTGCCGGTGGCTCTGGAACGAGAGCGTGGCCCGCTCCCGCAGAGCACACTCCGAGGACGAGAAGTGCGGCCCGGCCCGTCTCGACAAGATGCTGACCGAGGCCCGCACCGCCATGGCGTGGCTGCGTCAGGGATCCTCGGTGCCGCAGCAGCAGACCATCCGCGACTTCGGCAAGTCCCGCGCCAAGGCCCTGAAGGACATCAAAAACCGGCTCCCGATGCGGCGCCGGGCCGGGATGCCCAAGGTAAAGCGGAAGCGCGACGCGCTGCCGTCGCTGAACTACACCCGGCGTGGCTTCCGTCTGAGGGACGGCCGCCTCCACCTCGCCGGGAACATCGCGCTCACCGTGGTGTGGTCCCGCGACCTGCCCGCCAAGCCGTCCTCGGTCCGCGTCTACCAGGACGCGGTGGGGCACTGGTACTGCTCGTTCGTCGTACCCACACAGGTTCAGCCACTCCCGCAGACCCGCCGCGTGATCGGGATCGACTGGGGCGTGAAGGAGACCGCCACCACCACATCCGACGCGCATGACCTCCCCCACGCGCAGCAAGGGAAGAAGGCACAGACCAAGCTGACCCGGTACGACCGGATGATGGCCCGCCGCAAGCCGATGAAGGGCCAGACCGGATCGAAGGGATATCGCGAGGCAAAGAAGTGGCGCGCGAAGACCTACGCGAAGATCGCCCGGCAGCGGCAGGACACCGCCCGCAAGTGGGCCAAGCGCGTCGTCCGTGACCATGACGCGCTCGCGGTCGAGGACTTCCGGCCCAAGTTCCTCGCGAAGACCACCATGGCCCGCAAAGCGGCCGACGCCGCGATCGGCGCAACCAAGACGGCCCTGATCGAGATGGGCCGCAAGCACGGGCGGGACGTCCGCCTCGTGCACCCCGCGCACACCACCATGGACTGCGCGTCGTGCGGAGCGAGAACCAAGCACGCACTTCCTCTTTCGGAACGTACCTACACCTGCACCGCGTGCGGAACCGTGTCCCCCAGGGACAAGAACTCCGCCCGCGTGATGCTCGTCCGGGCTGGTCTCAACCCGGCTGGTGCCGAGGGCGTAAGACCCCCGGGAGCGCCGCTCCCCGAGGCAGCCTGAGCCAGGAATCCCCTCCCTTCAGGGAGAGGAGGATGTCAACATGAACACCGGGATCGACGACGGAGGCGTCTGCTGCCCTCACGCCCACCCGGGTCCGGCGCGGTCTGTGCCCCGGCTCAGCCCGCGATCGCCCGGTACACGGTGTAGATGACCAGGCCCGCGAGCGCGCCCACCACCGTGCCGTTGATGCGGATGAACTGCAGGTCCCGCCCGATGTGCGCCTCGATCTTCCGCGACGTGTGGTCCGCGTCCCAGCCCGCCACCGTGTCCGTGATCAGCGAGGTGATCTGGTGCTGGTACGTCGTCACCACGTGCGTCGCGACGTCCTCCGCCCAGCCGTCGACCTTCGCCTGCAGCCGCTCGTCCGCGGCCATCCGCTGCCCGAACGACAGCAGCGCGGCCCGCGCCCGCAGCCGCAGCTCGCTGCGCTCGTCCTCCGCCGCACCGACGATCATGCCGCGGAGCGACGTCCAGGCCGAGGCGATGAAGTCCTGCACCTCGTCGCGGGCCAGGACCTCGCCCTTGAGCCGCTCGACGCGCGCCCGGGTCGCGGTGTCGCCCTGCAGGTCGGCGGCGAAGTCGGTGAGGAACCGGTCGAGCGCGCCGCGCGCCGGGTGCTCCGGGGACTCGCGCATCTCGCCGATGAACCGCAGCAGTTCCTTGTAGACCCGCTCGCCGACCCGGCGGTCGACGAACTTGGGGGTCCAGCCGGGCGCGCCGCCGGCGACGGCGCCGACGACCGAGGGGCCGTTGAGGATCAGCCAGTTCTCGGCGCGCTCGCAGACCATGTCGACGACGCGGCGGTGGCCGCCGTCCGCGACGACCTTCTCCAGCAGCTTGCCGAGCCCGGGACCGACCTCCAGCGCGGCGGCGCGGCGGTTGATGGCCTCGCCGACGACGGCCTGGACGTCGTTGTCCCGCAGGACGGCCAGCGCGCCGCGCAGCGCGGTCGACGCCTCGGCGGTGACGCGGTCGGCGTTGGCGGGTTCGGCGAGCCAGCCGCCGACGCGGCTGCCGAGGCCGAGGGCGTGCAGCCGGCCGCGCACCACCTCAGCGGAGAGGAAGTTCTCGCCGACGAAGTCGCCGAGGCTCCGGCCGAGCTGGTCCTTCTTGGTGGGGATGATCGCGGTGTGCGGGATGGGCAGGCGGAGGGGCCGCTTGAAGAGCGCGGTGACCGCGAACCAGTCCGCCAGCGCGCCCACCATGCCCGCCTCCGCCGCCGCGGCGACGTAGCCCGACCAGGCGCCGGCGCCGTTGTGCTGCGCCCAGCGGGCGAGGGTGAAGACCACGGCGGCCAGCAGCAGCAGGCCGGTGGCGGTGGTCTTCATCCGGCGCACGCCGCGCCGCTTCTCCGCGTCGGCATCGGTGTAGGCGAAACCACCCGGTCCGTCTGTTGTCGCCCGCGCCATCCCGCTCCGTCCGCTCACGCCGTCCCACGTCCCCCGGCGGCCATTGTCCCCCGGGCTCGTCACCGTCCTTCACATCCGGCGCGGCCCCGGGGTTCCCGGCTCGATCGTAACTTTACCTTCCGGATGGTAAAGTTACCGGGTATGCGACCCAGCTCCCGCCACCAGATCCTCGAAGCGGCCGTCCGCGTGGTCGAGCGGGCGGGCGTCACCGCCCTCACGCTCGACGCCGCCGCCGCCGAGGCCGGGCTGACCAAGCCCGGGCTGATGTACCACTTCCCCACCCGGGACGCGCTGCTGGCGGCGATCCAGCGGCACCTGACCGAGGCGCTGGACCGGGACCTGCGCGCCGCGCTGGGCAAGCCGTTCGAGGAGGCCACCGCCCGCGAGCGGGCCGCCGCCTACGTGCGGTGCTGCGGCCAGGGCGGCGGGCGGGCGGACTTCGCCTTCATGGTCGCGTCGGCGACCCGGCCGGAGCTGGCGCGGATCTGGGACGAGTTCGCGGACCGCTGGGCGCCGGAGCCGCCCGGCCCCGACCCGGACCCGGAGGCCGTCGACCTGTTCCTGGCCCGGCTGGCGGCGGACGGGCTGTGGCTGTTCCACGCCACCGCGCAGACGGCGCTCGCCCCGGGCGTGGCCGAGGCGGTGCGGGACCGGCTCGCCGCGCTCACCGACCCGGCGCCCTGAGCCCCGGGCGCGTACGCACACACGCGGAAGGCAAGGTGCCCGATGATCATGGCGCGACGCTGGTGGGTGCTCGCCACCGTCTCGGCGGGACTGCTGCTCATCTCGCTCGACATGACGATCCTCTACACCGCGCTGCCCACCCTCACCGCCGACCTGCACGCCGACGCCTCGTCGAAGCTCTGGATCATCAACGCCTACCCGCTGGTGATGGCCGGGCTGCTGCTGGGCGCCGGCACGCTCGGCGACCGCGTCGGCCACAAGCGCATGTTCCTCGTCGGGCTCGTCGTCTTCGGAACCGCCTCCACGCTGGCCGCGTTCGCCCCCTCGGCGGCGGTGCTGATCGGCGCCCGCGCCCTGCTCGCGGTCGGCGCGGCGGCGATGATGCCCGCGACGCTCGCGCTGATCCGGCTCACCTTCGAGGACGAGCGCGAGCGCGGCATCGCGATCGGCATCTGGGGCACGATCGCCGTCGTCGGCGCCGCGCTCGGGCCCGTCGCGGGCGGACTGCTGCTCGACCACTTCTGGTGGGGCTCGGTCTTCCTCGTCAACGTCCCCGTCGTGCTGGCGGCGCTCGCCGCGACCGCGGTGTTCGCGCCCGGCGGCTCCGGCAGCCGGGACCGGCCGTGGGACCCGGTGGCCTCCGCGCAGGTCATGGCCGGTCTGGTGGGCCTCGTCTACGCGATCAAGGAAGGCGCGCGGCCGGCGCCCGACCCGCTGCACATCGCCGTGGCGCTGCTGGTCTCCGCGGCGGGCTTCACCGTCTTCGTACGCCGCCAGCGCACCCGCACGTACCCGCTGATCGACTTCGCGCTCTTCCGCAACCGCCGGCTCCTCGCCGGCGTGCTCGGCGCGGGGCTCTCGATGTTCGCCACCGCCGGCATCGAACTGGTCCTCGCCCAGCGTCTCCAGCTCGTGCTCGGCCTCAGCCCGCTGCACGCCGGGCTGCTGGTCGCCACCTCCGCGCTCGGCGCGCTCCCGGCCGGCATCGTCGCCGGCGCCCTCGTCCACCGCGTGCCGGTGCGGCGCCTCGTCGGCGGCGGCCTGCTCCTCGGCGCCCTCGGCGTCGCGCTGACGCTCCTGCTCACCCCGGGCGCCGGCCCGCTGCTGGCCGCCGGGCACGCCGCGGGGTGGATCGTCCCCGGCACGGTCCTGGCGGGCCTCGGGCTCGGCACGGTCATGACCGCGGCCTCCGCCGCGATCATCGGCGGCGCCCCGCCGCACCGGGCCGGGATGGCGTCGTCGGTCGAGGAGGTCTCGTACGAGTTGGGCAGCCTCACCGGCGTCGCGGTCCTGGGCAGCGCCATGACCGCCGTCTACACCGCCACCGTCGACCTCCCCGCCGGGGTCCCCGGCCGGGCGGCGGACAGCCTCGACGAGGCCCGCGCCGTCGCCGCCGGACTGCCGCCGGACGGCTCCCGGCCGCTGCTGGAGACGGCGGTGGCGGGCTTCGACAACGGGTACGCGCTGACGCTGGCCGGCACCGTCCTCGTGCTGGCCGCCGGCGGTGCCGCCGTGCGCGTCCTGCTCGGCCGCCGCACCGGCGCCGGCGCGCCGGACGCCGGTGCGCCCGGGGACGGGGCTTCCGGCGACGGG
>NZ_BAAAPF010000022.1:0-43230 GCF_039531005.1 Streptomyces synnematoformans | reverse complement strand
GGCGCCGGCGTCGCGCCGGCGTGGGCGGCCACGGCGACGGGGGGCGAGGTGACGGCCGTCGCGGGGGTGCGGCCGTCCACCCCGCCCGGCCCCGGCCGGGCCACCGCGGAACTCCAGCTCTACGTCCACCCCGACGCCCGCCGCCGCGGCACCGGCACCCTGCTGCTGGCCGCCGTCGTCGCCGCGGCCCGCGACGAGGGCTGGGACACCCTGCGGGCGGCGGCCCCGGCGGGCACCCCCGCGGACGTGTTCTGCCTGCGCCACGGCTTCGTCCGGGACCGCGTCGTGCACCACCTGCTGGTGCCGCTGGCCGAGGTGCACCGCGCCTGGCTCGCGGAACTGGTCTTCGCCGACCACCCGGGCTACCGCCTCACCACCTGGTACGCCCCGCCCACCGCGCCGGCCGCCGGTACCGCTCCGTCCCGTACCGAAGCCGCGCGCGAGACAGCCGGCCCCGGTGACCTCGCCGCCGCCGTCCCCGGCATCGCCTTCGGCACCGCCGGGGCCCCCGACCCGCGGCACGGCCGGCTGCTGACGGTGGCCGCCGTGCACACCGGCACCGGGACCGTCGCCGGCTACACCGAGGTGCTGGTCCCGCCCGCCCCCGCGCCCCGCGCGCAGCACTGCCACACCGCCGTCGTACCGGCGCACCGGCGCCGCGGCCTCGGTCGCTGGCTCACGGCCGAGATGCTGCGCCGGCTGCACGCCGAGCACCCGCAGATCGCCGAGGTCGAGACGGCCGCCGCCGACGGCGACACCGCGGTCCTCGCCCTCGCGGAACAGCTCGGCTTCCGCCCGTACCGCCGCACCCACACCTACCGGCTGCACGTGCGCCGCTGACCTCCGGCGACGTCAGCCGGAGACCCGCCCCGGAGCGGCAGCGAGCGAGCCGAGGAGCGCGAGCGCCTCGGCGCTCGGCGACCCCGGTTCCGCGTGGTAGACGACCAGTTCCTGGCCCGGGGCCGCACGCACGTCGAACGTCTGCACCGTCAGCGTCAGCGGCCCCACGTCGCGGTGCTCGAAGCGCTTGCGCTCCAGCGCCTTGCCGCGCCCACAGCTCCGCGAACTCCGGACTCGACGCCAGCAGCCCGGCGAGCACCTGCGCCACCCGCGGATCGTCGGGTGCCGTGCCGCGGCCGAGGCGGAAGCCGGCCACGGCGCCCAGCGCCACGTCGTGCCAGTCGCGGTAGAAGGAGCGGGCGTCCGGGTCGGTGAACACGGCGTGCATGAGGTTGCGCGAGTGCGCCCAGCCGAGGAAGAGCGCGTCGGCGAGAGCGTTCGAGGCGAGGACGTCGTAGGCGCGGTTGTGGACGACCGCCGGGTTGTTCGGCCAGGCGTCCAGCAGCGACCTCAGGTTCGGGTCCACCCGCTCCGGTACGGCGCCCGTACGGGCGCGCGGGCCGAGGCCGGCCAGCCGGAACAGGTGCAGGCGGCCGTCCTCGTCCAGCCGCAGGGCGGCGGCGAGCGCGTCGAGGACCTGCGCGGAGGGCGACCGTTCCCGGCCCTGCTCCAGCCGGATGTAGTAGTCGGCGCTGACTCCGGCGAGCAGCGCGACCTCCTCGCGCCGCAGCCCCGGCACCCGACGGTGCCCGGTGACCGGCAGGCCCGCCGCGGCGGGGGTGACTCCGGCGCGCCGGGCCCGCAGGTAAGTGCCCAGCTCGCTAGGTGCCATACCGCCATGCTACGGGCCCGCCATCCCGGGCCGACTCACAACGCCGGCACGGCCGGCCCGCACCCCTGCCTGGGTGCGCCACACCCAGGAGAACGCCGCCTCTCCCGCGGGCACGCCGGGCGGGCGATTCTCGAAGCCATGACCACACAGCACACGGAACACACCCCCGCCCTCGACGTCACCGCGGTCGGCCGCAAGACCGTCCTCGTCACCGGCGCCAGCAGCGGCATCGGTGAAGCCGTCGCCGCCCGGCTCGCCGTGGAGGGCCACCGGGTGGTGGCCGGCGCCCGCCGTATGGACCGCCTCCAAGCCCTGGCGGAGCGTACGGCTGGTGCCGCGGCCCGGGCCGGCGGCGTGCTGGAGCCCGTGCGGTTCGACGTGACGGACCGGGCGGACGTCGCCGGCTTCGTCGCCGGCGCCTGTGAGCGGCACGGCCGCGTCGACGTCCTCGTCGCCAACGCGGGGGTGATGCCGCTGTCGCGGCTGGACTCCCTGCTGGTCGACGAGTGGGACCGCATGATCGATGTGAACGTCCGCGGACTGCTGCACGGCATCGCCGCCGCCCTGCCGGTGTTCGGAGCCCAGGGCTCCGGCCACTTCGTGACCGTCGCCAGCGTTGGCGCCCACGAGGTCGTGCCCACCGGTGCCGTGTACTGCGCCACGAAGTACGCGGCCTGGGCGGTCACCGAGGGCCTGCGGCAGGAGTGCGACCCCTCGGTGCGGGTCACGACCGTCTCGCCCGGCGTCGTCGCCTCCGAACTCGCCGGTACGATCACCGACCCCGGCGCCGCCGAGGCCATGCGCACCTACCGCGCCCATGCGATCGACCCCGACGCCATCGCCGCCGCTGTCTCCTACGCCCTGTCGCAGCCGCCGGAGGTGGACGTCAACGAGATCGTCGTACGCCCGTCCCGCCAGCGCTGACGCTTCCCAGCGGCCCCGGGCAGGCGTTCCGCGGGCGGAGAAGGGTAGTTTGGGGCGCATGGCAACGGCTGCGGCGGGCCCGCCCACGGACCCGGGGACTTCGAAGGACGACGCGCAGGCACTGCGGTCCCGGATGCGCGCGGACCTGCGCTCGGCGATGAAGGCGCGCCGGAAGGAGGCCGTGTCCGCGCTGCGTACCACCCTCGCCGCCTTCGACAACGCCGAAGGCGTCGCCCCCGCCGACGCCCCCGCGACGCCGACGAGCGAGCACGTCGCCGGCGCCCACGCCGGCGTCGGGGCGGCCGAAGCGGCCCGGCGGGTGCTGACCGCCGACGACCTCCGCGCCGTGGTGCGGGCGCAGATCGAGGAGCGCCGCGCCGAGGCCGACGGCTACGAGGCACACGGGCGCGGCGACGCCGCGGACCGGTTGCGCCGCGAGGCGGACGTGCTCGGCACCTACCTGACGCGCTAGGAACCGCGCCGGCATGGGACGGACCGAGTACTGGTACGACGACCGGGCACCCCGCCCCAACTCGCTGATCCCCGCGTGCAACATGCTGGTCGCCCGCGACGACGGCGCCATCCTCCTCCAACGCCGCCGGGACACCGGCCAGTGGGCGCTGCCCGGCGGCGCGATGGACATCGGTGAGTCACCCGCCGAGTGCGCGGTGCGCGAGTGCGCGGAGGAGACCGGGATCGTCGCCGAGCCGGTCGGGCTGCTGGGGGTGTACTCGCCGCCGCGCCATGTGGTCGCGTACAGCGACGGCGAGATCAGGCAGGCGTACGAGGTCACCGTCCTCGGCCGCCCGGTCGGCGGCCGCCCCACAATCAACGCCGAGGCCGACGGCGTCCGGTGGGTCATGCCGGACGACCTGGGGGAGTTCGACGTCCACCCGTCGATGCGCCGCCAGATCGACCACTACCTGACGGGCGCCCACCCGCACGTCGACTGAACCGGCCCCCGGCACCCAACCGGCCCCGCCCGCGGGCGGGTTCGCGGCGCGATGTCAGACCCCCTCGGCACACTGGGGGCGTAGGACAGGTCCGACGAACGGAGGCGACGATGGCGGGCAACACCGCCGAGATCACCGCGGCGCAGGCGTACCGCCGCCTCGTGCGCAGCGCCCAGGCCGCACTCGCGGAGCCCGGCAGCCCCGCGCTGGCCGCAGCAGTGCTGGCCGGCCCGCTGGCCGACGCCGACAGGGCCCTGGCGGCCGCAGGGCTGGCCGGCAACGAACCACGCTTCTTCGCCGCAGTCCGCGTCGCCACAAAGCTCCCCCCCACCCCAACCGACCCCACCCCCACGTAGCACACGCGGCACCTCTGTCTCGGTTCGTCGGCCGTGGCCGGGTTGGAAGGGGAGGTGAAGTTGTAGTCCTTCAGCGGTAGGTCCCGCATGCTCAGCGAGCCGGCGGTATCCGCTTGTTCGGTGGGGCCCCTGTTTGCTGGTGCCTTCACTACATCGGGGTCCTCGAGGAACTCGTTTTGTCTGATCGGACACTCCGTGCACGGTCGTTGTTGCCGTGGGGGTGTCCTTCTCGTCGCGGCCTAATACCACGGCGGTGGCAACGCCGCCGATCAGCAGAACCGCCAGGACAATTCGCAGGATTCGTCTTACACCACCAGGATGCTTCCCGAAGCTGGCCATTCCCCTGGGCCTCGGCTGAAAGGGGAGGGTATGCGGGCCGTCTCGGTTGTACGGGGCGATGGGCTGTCGCAGGCTTCACAGGCACGTGGCGTCGGGCCGCGGACGGCTCAGGGGAGCGGCGCAGCCCTGTCCCGCTGCACGGCCGCATACGGTGTGGCGGTTCTGGCGTGGCTGAGTGCGGCCACGACGGCTTCGATGTCGTCGGGGCCGGTGCGGTGGCTGGTGAGGCACCGTCGGATTGCGGGACGGCCGTTGAGTCGTGTGCGGCTGACCCAGGCGCGGCCGCTGCGTACGACGTGTGCGGCCACCGCTGCGTGCCATTCGGCGCTGTGCTGCGGGCCGCCGGCCTCGGCCTGGGGATCGGCAACGCATACCACCGGCAGCGGTGTGTCGTTCACGCGCTGCCAGCCGTCCTCGGTCAGCCGCCGGGCCAGTAGGGTTCCCAGCTGCGTGTCGCGTTCCACTTGCCGTGCGAAGGCGTCCCGGCCGGCCGCTGCCAGGGCCAGGAACACTTTCAGTCCGGTGAACCGGCGGGACCACTGCACGCTGGTGCTGTACGGGTCGGGGGTCGTGTCGCTGTCCGGGGGCATGTAGGAGGTGCTGACCCGGAAGCTGTCGGCCAGGGCGTCGGGGTGCCGGGTGAGGAAGACGCCGGCGCCCATGGGGGCGGACAGCCACTTGTGCGCGTCGACGGTGACGCTGTCGGCGTGTTCCACGCCGTCGAGCAGCGGACGCAGCCGGTCCGAGAGCGCCACCGCACCGGCCCATGCCGCGTCGACGTGGAAGTGCAGGCCCCAGGTGGCCGCGAGCCGTGCCAGTTCCGGCAGCGGGTCCACGGCGCCGCCGGCGGTGGTGCCCGCGGTGCCGGCGAGCAGGAACGGTACCCGGCCGGCGGCGACGTCGTCGTCGTGCAGTTCGCGCAGCCGTACGAGGTCCAGCCGGCCCGCGGAGTCGACCGGGACGAGCCGGACGGCGCGCCGGCCGAGCCCGGTCGTGTGCGCGATCTTGAGCCAGGCCAGGTGGCTCTCGGCCGAGGCGTAGAGCACCGGCGGGCCCGGGAGCGCGGCGAGTCCGTCGTCCGGGTAGGCGGGGAAGCGGCGGGTCAGGGCGACGACGACGGCGGTGAGGTTCGCCTCGGCGCCGCCGGTGGTGAAGCTGCCGTCGGCGGCGGGCGGCAGGCCCAGGCGGGCGGCGAGGAAGCGCAGCACGTGCCGTTCGATCTCGACCGCGGCCGGGGCGTGTTCGTACGCGGCGAGCTGCGGGTTGACGCCCGCCGCGAGCAGTTCCCCGGCGACGCCCCACCACGTGGGTGTGGGGACGAACAAGCCGAGGTAGCGGGGGTGCGTGGTGTGCACGCCCCAGCGCCGCAGCGCCGCGGTCACCTCCTGAAGCAGCTCGCCCGCCGGGCGCGGTCCGGCGAAGTCGTGGGCGGCCAGCCAGTCGCGGATCCGGTCGGTGCCCGGTTCGGCGGGTGCTACCGGGCCGTCGGCGACCGTCTTCGCGTGCTCGACGACGAGCCTGACGGCCTCGGTGATCAGCCCGGCCCCCGCCTCGGCGCCCACGTCCAGCGGACCGGGCCCGGCGAGGCCGGCAGACGGGCCGGCGGCGCTTTCCTCCATGCCCCCACTCTGGACCGCAATCCCGCGCACCCTCCAGGGCCAAATCCGGCGCAGTCGACCGGGCCAAACGACGTGCCCGCCGGCCGCTGCACACAGGGGGCGGCACGTGCGCGTACGCGGTTGCGAGGAGCTGCTTGCGCAGCAGGGCGGTGCCGGATTCGGCTAGCCAGTCCGCGAACGTACGCAGCCCGGGGGTGGATGACGCGCAGCGCTTCGATGTCCGCGCGCCAGCGCAGACCGGCTGCCCAGTGCTGGCGGACCTGGGCTGATGTCGGGGCCGAGTGCGGCCGCCTCGGCGTGGGTGAGCTGCTCGTAGAGCACCGCGACACCGGTGGCCTTGCTGATCGCGGCGGCCGCCTCGGCCGGGGTGAGGGCATCCCCGGCCAGCTCCAGCGTCCGTCCCGCGAACCGGTCCGGCTGCTCGAAGGCCAGCGCGGCGAACTCGGCGATGTCCTCCACCGCGATGATCTGGACGGGGTCGTCCGGCGTGAAGATGTGCCGGTGCACGCCGCCGGCGATGCCGTCGAAGGCCACGGGCATCGTCCCGAGGTAGTTCGACATGAACCGCACCGGGCGCAGCACGGTCGCCGACCGGATCCGTTCACGCAGGTGGTCCTCGATACGCGCCTTTCCCTCGGAGCCGGCGAGGCGACCCGGTGTGGAGGCGATGCCCGTGAACACGACGTGCCTGACTCCCGCCGCTGCCGCGGCGTCGACCAGCGCCCGGCCCCGTGCGAACTCCTGCTCCACGCCGGTGCCGTCCGGTCCGTACGCGGCGGGCGGCACGGCGAACAGCCCCGCCGCCCCCTCCAGGGCTGCGGGCAGACTCGGGGGGTCGTCGAGGTCGCCGCGCACGAGTTCCGCCCCCGCGGTGGCCAGCGCCCTGGCCGGGGGAGCGGCCGTGTCCCGTACGAGCGCGCGCACCGGCGTGCCGGCTGCCAGGAGCCGGCGCGCGGTGGCTCCGCCCTGCCGGCCGGTCGCACCGGTCACGACGATCAAACGGTCAGTTGCCACATCGTCCTCCACCCGGGATGGTCGGCGAGTACGGTCGGTTCGGGCCCCGGGGTCGATGTGGAATGCTCCACCCGGTTGAACGGCACCGACAAGGGATTACGTGACATGACCGCAGCTCCCCGGGACGCCGGCCGGGCCGATGCCCGCCGCAACCGCGCCAAGGCGCTCGCCGCCGCCTCGCAGGCGTTCGACGAGCACGGTCCGGACATCTCGCTCGGCGTGATCGCACGGCGGGTGGGGGTCGGCGCCGGCACCGTGTACCGGCACTTCCCCGGCAGGGAGATCCTGCTGGAAGCCGTACTCGTCTGGCGAATCGGCGCCTTGGTGGTCGCTGCCCGTGGGTGGTCGGTGCGTAGCGGCCGCGTTGAGGGGCTTTTTGGCTTTCTGTTGGGGCTGTCGAGACCTGGCGGGGGCGCGCGTGCGCGTGGGAGGCGCTGAGCGGGCAGGTGAGCTGGTCGCAGCCTGCGCTGGCGGCGTCGGCGTGCTGGTTGTGTCAGGCGCTGGACGGGCTGGTGCGCGCGGCCCAGCGGGCCGGTGGCGTGCGCCGTGACGTCGGGGTGGACGGCGTTCTTGCGCTCGCTGCCGGGTGTGCGGCGGTGCAGGCTGCGCACCGGGGCCGGACGGGCGGTGCGCGGGTCGTGTGGCTGGTGCTGGAGGGCCTGTGGTCTCCTCAGGCTGTCACGCCAGGGTGGGGTTTTCGTGACAGTGCCCGTGTGGCTGACGCGGAGTTGCGCTGTGCGGACTGCGGGGCCCGGCTCCGGGCCCGTTCCGCCGGTCGTCTGGCCCGCTGCTGCGGGCCGGGCGGCCGGCGACGGGCGCACCGTCGCCGTCGCCGTCGGGCAGTGCCCTCCCGGGCGTCGACGGGTCCGGGAGCGCCGGCGCCGCCGTGACGGGCCGGGCGGCCGGGCGCGTGGGCGGTGCGGGCGTGACGTGTGTCCGCCGCCGCACGTCGCAGAGTCGTCCCCCCGGGCCGCCCGGCCCGGGATTGTGGTGGGGTTGTTCAGGGGGGTGGGGTGGTGGGTTTTGTTGTCTGGTGTTTGGGGGGTGGTTGGTTGGAGGGGCGGCAGGGTGTGGTGGTGGGGGTCGTGAGTGGATGTGTGCGGCTGGCGCTGGGGTTGGTCTTGGTCGCCGCTTGTTTTGCTGTCTGTGTGGGGGGCGTGTTTGCCGTGCCGGGCTGGCGGGTGTGGGCTGGCGGGTGTGGGCTGGCGGGTGTGGGCTGGCTGTGGGGGTGCGGGTGGTGGTCTTTTGGTTGTGGCGTGTTCTTAGCTCTCGGGGTGGCGGGGCTGTTCTGGTTGCTCGGTCGCTGTCTGGGGCTGGAGTTCAGCCGCCCCGCTTCTTGGTCCTCCTGGTTTCTGGTTTCTGGTTTGTGGCTCGGGGTCCGGTTGCACGGACGGGTCGGTGGGTCGTTGGGACGGGATGGGTTGTATGTCTTCGGCCGGGGATGGCTGGTCGCGCCGCGGTGGTCCGGCAGGGTGGTTTCCTGTTGTTGATGCTTGTGGCAAGTACGCCATACGGTGGCTGTGCTGGTGCTGAACGGTGCCGCTGTGCGTGCGTACCTCGATGCTCCCTTTGTCGTCCGCGCCGTGCGGATGGCGGGCTTCGGTGGTGTGGTGGCTGGAGCGTCGAGGGGTCGGACCGGCCCGGACGGGATCTCGGTCTTCTGTTGCGTTGGTCTCGCCGGCATTGAGGTAGCCGTCGCCGCTGCGCTGGGGGGGTGCTCCGCGGCAGCGGTGCACCGTCAGCAGGGGTCCGGTCCTCGTCGAGCTGGATGATGCCGTGTATGCGGCCGGCCCGGGTGCCGTCTGCCGGGCGGCTTCCGGGTCGGCCGCGGGGTGCGATGCCGCCGTCCCCGTCGCGGCCGGGGGCCGGGCGGGGGGGGGGCGGAGGTGTTGTGCGGGCGGGGTGCGCGGGTGGGTGCCGGTGTGGTGTGGGCGCCCGCCCGTGCGGGGGTGGTGCGGGCTGGGGGTCAGTCGGCGTGTGGGCCGGGGGCAGCGCTGCCGACGTATTCGTCCAGGTCGGAGACGAGTTGGGTGAGGTCGGGGAGGCTGTCGTAGCGTCGTTGGTGCATTGCGGCGATCTTTTCGCCGGTGTCGGGGGCCGGGTCGTCGGTGATGTCGAAGGAGGCGAACGTGTCGACCAGCGGCAGCCCGGTCCGGTCGGTGTGGAGGTGGGCGGGGTGGATGAGGTATTCCCAGTAGCCGTCCAGGTCTTCGATTGCGAAGGTGGCTCCCCACTCGTATGCGCCGCCGTAGTCGCGGCCGACGACGAAGGACGTGACGGAGGGGATGACGCGGCCCTGGTTGCGCAGGCTTTCGAGGGCCTCTTCGCGCTGCTGCGGTGTGACGCCGGGTTTGAACGTGAAGCGGATGCCGTGGTGGATCATCAGGTTTTCCTTTCGGTGGGGTGGGTGGGGGGGGGGGTGTCGCGGTCTGGGCTCGTGCGGGTCGGGAGTGCGGTGATGGCGGTGAGTGCGGCCGCTGCCGCCAGTGCGGTCCCGGTCCAGGTGAACGCGGCGGCGATGCCGGTGCTCTGGATGAGGGGCTGGACGGCCAGCGGGGAGAGGAACTGTCCGAGGAAGATCCCCGTGACCAGGCCGCTGAGGACCCGGCCGCGCCGGTGGGGGTGGGCGATCTCGCTGAGCCGCAGGTTGAGGTTGGGTACGACGAGTCCGACGCCGAGGCCGCCTACGAGCAGTCCGGCCGCGATCTGCGCAACGCCGGGTGCGGTGCCCACCAGCAGCCAGCCGGCGCCCAGCAGTCCGATGCCGGCCGTGGTGATCACGGTGGGTGTCAGGCGCCGGCGCAGGGCCGGGAAAGCCAGCGCGCCGGCAGCGCTGGACAGTGTGCTTCCGGCGATCACCGCGCCGGCGGCGGCGGGTCCGCTGCCGTGGCTGCGGAGCAGGAACGGCAGTTGGGTCGGCGCCATGTAGAACACCAGCGTCGCGGCGAGCGCCAGGGCGTACACGCCGAGGATGCTGCCGGTCCTCATCCTGCCGGGCCGATGCGGTGAACGGCCGGGCGCCTCGGCGGGCTCGGTGCGTGGCTCGTGGCGCAGGGCGCGGATCGCCAGGACGGCGACGGCGGCCGAGGCGGTGTAGATCCACAGCGGTGCGCGCCAGCTGATCGTGGCCAGCAGCCCGGCGAGCGGCAGGAAGACGACGCCGCCCAGGCTGGCGAAGACCTGCTGCAGCCCGAGGAAGGAGGCACGCCGCGGCCCGTTGAACCAGTCGGTGATCGTGGCGCTGACCGCCGTCATGATCCCGCCGGCCGCGGCGCCGAGCAGGGCCCGGGTGGCCAGCAGGACGTACAGGTCGGTGACGAAGAAGCCGGCGGTGCCGCTGACCGCGTACAGCACCAGGCCGAAGACGAGCAGCGGGCGGCGTCCCAGGCGGTCGGCGACCAGCCCGCAGGCGGGGGCGCTGACGGCGATGGCGAGGGAGGTGACGGTCAGCGTGAAGCGGACGAGGAGGTCCGCGCCGGGGGTGCCGGCGAAGACCTCCCGCATCGCGGGCAGGCTGGGGGAGATGATCGCCGCAGCCATGATCGTGAGCGTCGCCGACGCCAGGACCGCGGCGCGCGCCGGGCGCGTCGGGGCGCGGTGGGGCCGGGCCGGCTGGGCCGGCACTGCCGCCATGGGGGTCGCTCCTTTCTGCGGGCGGCCGGGGTTCGCCCGGGGTCAGTCCCAGAGCGTGACCATGAAGGCCAGCGCGAGGACCAGGACGGTGAGCGCCGCCCGCCAGGCAAGGCGCTCGGCGCGCCCGGCGCGCGAGCCGGTCGGAACAGTCGGGGTCATGGCGATCTCCTCCATCTGTGTGTGGTTAACCACTCACTCTTCGGGCCGGAAAAACGGCCGCCTGGATGCCGGTGCGAGGGCGCTTTAGCGCCACAGCATGAACAGCACCGCGTCCAGCGCGGCCAGGGGTGCCAGCGCGGCCCAGCGGGCCGCGACGTTGCGCGTCATCTGCTCACCTCCTCCTCTCCCGTCCCGGTGTGGTCAGTAGTGCCGCAGTCCGTCGGACAGCGTCAGCGCCCACGGGGCGTCGATCCGGCCGGCGTCGAGGGCGGCCACCAGGTGGCACAGCATGCCCGTGGCGAAGAACCGCTGGACGTCGGCGTCCGCCGCCCCGCAGACGCCTCGCACGTACTCGACCAGGCGGGCGTACCCCGCGCGCACCGTCTCGCCGATCGCCGGCTGTGAGGCCGCCGCGCACTGCGCGTGCAGCTGCAGCAGCAGCAGGTCCCGGTCGGCGATGAGCCGGGCGTAGGCGTCGCCCATCGCGTCCAGGACCGCCTCCGGCGAGCTGCCGCAGGCCGCGGCCGCCCCGTCGCCCAGGCTCTCGCGGACCAGGGCGAAGCAGTGCTCCACCACCGCTGTGAACAGGGCCTCCTTGTCCGGGAACAGCCGGTAGAGATACGCCTGCGAAATACCCGCCCGGTGGGCCACGTCCGTTGTCGTGGTCCCGAAGTAGCCCCGGTCGGCGAACGCGCTGATCGCGGTCCGCAGGACCGTCCTCCTGCGTTCGTCGGCGGTCGACAGCTGCCGGCGGGACCCTGGTGTCGTCATGTGAGTAATAAACCACTCACACCTGCGGATGTCAAACCCACGGAACCCCGCAACCGGCACCCGGCCCGCCGGCCCGCCTCACCCCGCCACCGCAGGACCGCGCACGAGAGCCGCAGCGCGAGCCGCACGCGGGACGCGGCCGCGCCCCGCGCGGACGAGCCCGGACCGAGGACGACGTGACCGGACCCAGAACCCCCCGACCCGCCGGGACGCACCCGCGCACGTCCCGGCCACTCCTTGACGTCCACGGTCCCCGGGGCGACCGGGGCCGCCATAAGAGCGGGCAGGGCCGCGACGCCGGCCTCCGCCGGGCGCAGCCGGGGTTCACCCTCGGCAAGGACGAGGACGACCTGGACGAGGACGTGCGGCGCTGGATGCTGGGCCGGGTCGACACCCGCGGCGAGTGGTTCAGCTTGCGGGAACCCGCCCGCGGCGAAGCCCTGGGCGACCTCCTTGAGGACCTGCACGTGCCGTGCGTGGCGCTGCCGGGCGAGATTGCGCAGGCAGGACTCGCCTGTGGAGCGGCGCCCACGAGTGCGGGGTGCCCAGGTGCCGGATGGGCGCTGCCCGCGGACTACGACTCCGCCCCGGACAGTTCGCGCCGGAGTTTCAGGCCGCGCTCGGGGCCTGCCTGGACCACCCCGCCTGCGTTGCCCGCACTGCACGCGAGACGGACTGAGGGGAGTCCGAACCCTATCGTCAACAACCTCGGCTGTCGGCAAGCAAATAGACAGCCAGAGCGGCAGCGCAGCCAACGCCCAGCGTCTCCGGGCACACAACCAAATCTGCGAGTATGCCACCCGCGGCGAGGTTACAGAACATGTCATGCGACATGTCGGTTATAACGGGGCCTTCACCTCTAAGATCCTGAGTCTTGGCCCGAATGTTCCTACGCTCAGTCGTTGCTTGCTGGGCTATGGACTCGGCTACTTCCAACCCTCTACGCGCATAGTCGCCATCCCTCGCCGATACTAGACGTAGGATTCCTGCCCGCTGATCCTGAGTGGAGAACTGGCCATCGATCTCATTCTGCACACGTTCGTTCGTCCATTCAGGGTAGGTTCGGAAGAGAATCTCTCATGCCGCCATGTATCGTTCGGAGGCTGCAATCTCCGTATCAATGGAATTCGCCACGGAGATGAGAGTTTCCCGGCCTCGACCGCTTAGGTATTTCTGTCCTTGGCGCGTCCGCAGCCTATCCAGATGTAGAAGCCGACTGATATCGGCTGCGCCGGCGGGCCGCCCCCGCGGATACCGCGGTGCGGGACGGCGGGCCGGTTCGCGGCCCGCCCGCTGGCACCCTTGCCCGCGGCCGCCGTCACCGCATGCCGTCACCGCATGTGGTCGGTGCTGGTCTGGGGTGATGTTGAGCATCGCGCGAGTGCGCGCCGGGTCGGTGTGGCGCTACTACCTCCCTGTCACCGCGGGCGTTTGCCGTCCGCGCCGCGCCCGTCCTCCCTCCGAGCAACTGCAGTTGCCGCTGCCACCGTCGACGACGTCGACGGTGGCAGCGGCCGGCGGGCGGGGTGCCACCGCCCGGGGTGTGGACCGGCTGGGCCTGCCCGGCCCTCGGCGTTGCCGGCGTCGCGACCGAGCGGGAGCTGGAGTTGCTGTTCGGCCAGGGCATGCACCCCCGTGCCGACGCCATCACCGCCGAGCGCCTGGCCGCTGGCCACAGTCCAGCCGCCGCGCACCAGGCGGTCAAGCTCGGTGACGCCGTCCGCGAGCGCACCGGCAAGGGCGGCTCCGTGGCCGCCTGGGACATGGTGCTGCGCCCACCGCCGTCGGTCCACCTGCTGTGGGCCCTGGCTGACGACGCCACCCGCCGAATCCTTGAGGACTGCCACCTTGTCGCCAGCGACGACACCCTCGCATCGCTGGAGGAGCGCGGGCTGATCGTGCGCTCCGGCCGGGGCAGCACCGTAACGGCGCCGCGCCCCGAGGGCGACTGGTCCAACCTGCACGGCCGCGCATTGCTGAAACAGGCGGACGCCGCCGGCACCTTCTACACCCAACGGGTTATGGAAAAGGTGTGCGATCGCCTGCAACTGGCCACCACCGAACGGGAGACCACCCCCGGAATGCGGACCGTGCCGGAGATCGCCGGCATCCCCGGGGACCTCATCGCCTGGATCGGCTCCCGCAACGAGCAGATCATGTGCCGCCTCGAAGCGCTCGCCGCCGAGTACGAGCCGCTCTACGGGTACGGGCCGGGGCCGCGAGCCCGGGTCAAGCTGATCAGCCGGCGGTGCCGCTGCCGGTGCTGCGGGCGACGTGGCGGACCGCCGCCATCGCCCGCTTCGGCGCCGAGCACGTCGACCGGCTGCTCGCGGTGGCGCGCCGCGCGGCCGCCGCGATCCGGGCCGCCGCCCGGCCGGTGGTCGACCTGGCACGCGCGCCGCCGACGTCGCCGCCGTCGTCGTCCACGTCCACCGCGACCGCTTCCGCCGCCGGCACCTGCTCGCCGAAGCCCGCCGCCACCTCACCCACCAACTCCGCGGCCAGCGCGCCGAACCCGGCCTGGACGAACGCATCGTCGACGCCACCCTCGCCCACTGCCGTGCGCTCACCACCCCCGCCGGGACGCTGGCCGCCGATCACACCGCCTACACCCTCACCCTCGCCGACCAACTCCCGCGCCGACCGCCGCCCGGTGCCCGCGTCACCGCCTCCCGGCACCAGCGGGCGCGCATCGCCAGCCTGCGCCTCCACGGCATCACCACCGGCCAGACCGAAACCGGCGTGTCCGGCGGGAGCGCGTACGAGAAGCCCCGGAGCATTGCCCCTCCCCGCCGGCACCAGCCGCCCCGCAGCGCCGAACTGCCGCTCCCACGACCCCAGAAGCCCGCCACAGCGCCTCACACCGGCTCGCCGGGCCCCGCGGGCAGCCATCAAGGCGGCGACAGCCCGTCTGCGACCCGTTAGCTGTGGTGTCTCACGAGGTTGCGCTGCGAAGCCGTCGGGCCGGGAACGATACGGGCACGACCGATGACCTCACCGCCAGCCAGGGCTCCGAGCCGGCGTCGCGCCCCGGCGGCGCGGACGCGCTTGGCCTATGGGCGGCTACGCGCCGGCTCAGCGCGTGGACGACCACATGTTCACTGCTTCACTGCCCCCGGGCTGCCGGGGACGTTCCGGCTGCAGCTGTTCACCGCGTCCGGCGCGCGCCCGGTCGCCGTGGCCACGCAGGTCGCCCTGGCGGAGGGCATGGGGCTGATGAACGGGGCGGACAGCTCCGCCGGCGACGTGGTGGGTGCCCGCCGAGCAGGCGTCGTGCCGGTACCTGAGCGAGTGGACCGCCACGAAGTTGCGCTGGGGCCTCAGCGCTGACGACGCCGAACTCGCCGCGCTCACCGAGCACGCCGAGGCATCCCCGGACGCCACGGTCACCTTCGAGAAGGCGGGCTGACGCCCGGGCGCCGGCTGCGGACGGGGGTGTTCTCGCCGGGGGCGCACTGAGCGGGTGAGCAGACGCGGCCGTCCCGCCGGCGGTGCGGGGCGGGTGGCCGCCGTGCCCCGGTGCCCGGCACGGGGGGCGCCGGGCACCGGGCCGTACCGCACCTGGAGGTGAGGGCCGGGCGTATGAAGGCGCCCGTCGGTCGCCGCGGGGCACTTCGTCGTCGTCACGCCGGACAGCGCTCCGGCCGCCTGAGGGTCCTGCGGTTTAGATGCAGCCCGGCTTGTGCGCTCGCCTTGTGAGTGCCGTGGTCCAGGTGGCGAGAGTGACCCGGCCGGCTGGTGTGGGCGATGCGTTTTCGGTGCAGGTGCAGCCGCCGCGGTCTTGGACCAGGTCGGGCCGCGCCGCCTGGGGCCGGAGTACCGACCGGGCGGTGGCAGGCACCGGTCCGGGTGTGCGGTGTTCGTGCGGGCGCTGCCCGTTCTCCGTACGGTCCTTCGTACGGCTGTTGGTGGCGCGGGCCCCACTTGGGTTCGTACGACCGGGCGTTGCCGGTGCCGGGGGCTACTGTGTGAATCGGCCGTCTCGCGCCGGCAGCAGGCCCGGGAGGGCGCCGTCGGCGAAGGCGTACTCGTAGGCGGCTTCGTGCTCGAAGGACAGGAGCGGCTCCCTCCACTCGGGCACAGCCGGGCCGAAGACCTCCCCCCTGCGGCCGAACGGCCTGCTGCTGGTGACGACCAAGCTGGCACCCGTCCGTGTGCTGCGCCCGAGCGGTGGTCCGGCGGCCCCTCCGGGGAGCGAGGAGGACGAGGGCGTCCGCAGCCTCGGCCGGCCCACCGGCCCGGCCGAGGGGCAATCCGGTGCGGGTGTGTCCCGCGAAGGGAGCCGGTGCGGATCTCCACGTTCCGGCCGCCTCGCGGAAGACGGCGACTCGCGGTGCCCGGACCGGCGGCCCGCGGGGCCGGGCACCGCGAGGTCGTCTACAGGAAGGCAATCGAGGAGGCCCGGTCGTTCATGGCATCCCCGACATAGGAGGTGGACTGCCGGTACTCCTGGTGGAAGCCGGCCGTGGCGGGGGCGTCCCACAACTCCAGCCAGCACGAGAGCGTGGTGAGCGAGCTGATGGAGTTGTTCCAGATGCCGGACAGGTCGAGTTGAGCGTCCCGGCCATTTCCGCTCCGGCACCCGCTGGACGCCTCGAAGATCACAGAAGAGCCCCCGTAGTTCGAGTCCGTGAAGACGGCGCCGAGCTGCACGGCCTGTGCTCCCGCGGTGTCAGAGGCGGCGCTCAGCCGGTCGGCCAGCTTCCGGTCGATGCCCTTGGCGGACAGCGGCGCATTGGTGATCTTTCCGTGCGTAGTGGCGGCGATGGCCTCGCGGAAGGTGCCGAAGCACTGACTGCTGCCCGAATCGACGTTGACGACACAGTCGTCAGCGCGCTGGACCTGAGCGGTGGCGGCATTCGCACCGGACGCGGACAGCCCCGCACCGAGGACAGAGGCAGCGACCGTCGCTAACGCGACCGGCAACCTCCGCTTGAACGTCTGACGCATCGTTCACTCCCGTGATCGATGGGATGATGACGCCCCCACCCTCCCCGCACCACCAATGCACAGACAGTGCCCCGCACAGCCTGTGGACTGCCAATACCAGGCTGTCCCGGCACCGTGGCCACATACTGGGGAACGTGAGCGGATCCAGCGAACTAGGCCGGGCGCTGCACAGCTGGCACGACCGCACATCCCCCGCCGCGGTGGGACTGCCCGCCGGCGGGGTACGACGGGCCGCCGGGCTGCGACGTGAGGAACTGGCGCAACTGGCCAGCCTGTCGGTGGACTACATCGTCCGCCTGGAACAGGGCCGGGCCACCTCCCCGTCGACGCAGGTGCTCTCCGCACTGGCCCGCGCACTGCGGCTGTCGGCAATCGAGCGTGAACACCTCTACCTGCTCGCAGGCCAGCCGGTACCGGGTCCCGGAGAGGTGTCGACATACATCCCGCCGAGTGTGCGAAGGCTGCTCGACCAACTCGACGGCGCGGCGCTGAGCGTGTACGACGCGACATGGAACCTGATCCTGTGGAACCCGCTGTGGGCCGCGCTGTTCGGCGACGCCTCCACATGGCGCGGACGCCAGCGCAACGTCCTCTGGCGCCTGTTCGCCGGTGCGCCCACCCGCGTCGGCCCCGACACCCAGCAGCAGAGCCGGTTCGAGGCCGCCGCGGTCGCCGACCTGCGGGCGGCGACCGCCCGCTACCCCACCGACACCGCCCTGCACTCCTTGATCAAGGACTTACGAGCCGTCAGCACCGGCTTCGTGCGTCTGTGGGACAGCGCGACCGTGGGCGCCCACGAGCCCCACACCAGGACGATCCACCATCCCAAGGCCGGCATGCTCACCCTCGACTGCGACATCCTCACCGCTCCCGGCAGCGATCTACGCATCGTCGCCTTCACCACCGCGCCCGGCACTGACGCCGCCGACCGCCTCAAGCTCCTCAACGTCATCGGCATCCAGGCCATGACCGAACAGGACGCCCCGACATAGCGATTGGCGGACGCCGGCCACGGCACACCAACGATCACCGATCGGTCCTACGGCGTCGTCGAATCCCGACGGCGGCGCCGACCGCTCGTTGAGCCGGTCCAACGCCACATACCAGTCGACCTGAGCCTGCAGGACATCGGCGGGGAACGTGCGGGCCATACTGCCCCGCGCCGTGAGGAAGAGAACGGTTTCCCCCGTGTGGTACTGGACGAGGCGGCACGCGCCGGCACGACGGCAGCACTGCCGCCCCGCGCGAGTCGGCCAGCGCCAAGATCAGCCGAGACCACCACCGGCCGCACGTGGTTGCGCCGGCTTCCTGCCGGGCTTCTCGCGACCCCCACCGGAATGCCGAGCTTCCGGCCGCCGTGATGGCGATTTCCGTGATCAATGAGCACCGTCACCAGCGAGGGCGGACCGCAACCAACGATCCGCCCCCGCTCCGAACCTGCTTATGTCCAGCGCAGCCCGAGCTCGTTCAGCGCCTCGGCACGCTCGGGGGTCAGACTCCCGCGCCTTGAACGCACGTTCGACAACCAGACCCCCATGCTTGTCTGCGGGGGAGTGTCAGTTGGACCTCGTCATCTGAGCGTCAGCGGTACAGGCTTACTGACCTGGCGCTTGGCACTGACAGATGGTGCTTACGTGTTGCTGACATGAGTGACGAAAGCCCAGGTCGTTCTCGCGCCGACTGCTATAGCGGGTGTGGAGTTTTCCCTGGCCAGGAGCGTGGCGCCGGCGGACACGGCCGAAGTTGAGGAGACTTCGCGGCCGTTGGACTGCTTGGCTGGGAGCGGAGCTGCCGGAGTATGGTCCCGGCTTGGATTGGGGAGAGGTGCCGGCTTAGGCGGCGGTGGTACTGGCGGCTGGTGCTTTCGTCGTGAGTGTCAAGGCTCGCCAGGACGGGCGGCGATCTGCGGATGCATCAGCCAAATCGGCTGATGCAGCGGTCCGTTCCGCAGAGGTTGCTGAGGCCACGCTGGCTGATCAGCGACGGGCGGCAGAGGAGGAACGTCGAGCGGGCTCGAGGCCGAGCGTCCTTGCCTGGATGTTCGCGTCGAGTACGTAGGCGGGGATACATGGCGCTGCGTAAGGCAGGGTCCGCTCCTGCCGCCGCTGTGACAGTCGCGGAGCGTGACTGGCCACCAGGCACGGAGCGGCCGGTGGATTGGGAGCTCGCCTGCGGTGAGGCCCGGGTGTTCGTGATGACGGAGGACATGGCGCACTCAGTGCCCACGCAGCTGTGGCGGACGTGGTCCGGCCAGCAGGAACCGGAAGCCCGCCAGGTTCCGCGCCGCGCCGCGTGAGTCCGTGAGGGGTGATGAGTTGCTCGGCCATCGGGTTGGATGGCCGAGTGCAGAGGCTGGCCTCCTGCCGTAGGAAGATGATGGGGACTGGCTCGGACAGTTCGTCAACGGCGGTATCCGCGCTTGAAGTCGGCCTCCTGCCTGGCGTCCTCGTCCTCGATGGCGTCAAGGCGACGCAGGGCATCCGAGGCGAAGGCCCGCACCGCCGCGTTCGCATCGGTCACAAGCGGAGCCAGGGCCGTGCGGCGGGATTCTGGGTCGTCGGGGAGATCGGTGTCCAGGCCGGGCAGAACGATGCCCGCCAGTATCGCGTCCCGGCTGGCAACGTCGATGTCTGTGGCCAGCAGGCTGGAGACGGTTTCTGCCCACAGCGGTGTCTGCCATGCGTGTTGGATGGCGGCAGCGGCCTGCTGGCGCTGGGCCGGTGACCCCGATGCCCACTGCCGTACGCGCCCTGCCCATTGCTCCGTGCCGCGCCCGAGAGCTGACAGCAGCCGCGCGGCTGCCAGTTCGATGCGTTCACTGACCTCTGCTTCGGAGCGGGCCCGGTCCAGCTGTCCGAGATAGGCGCTGACCAGCTGCTCGCGCACGGGCGGTGTGAGCCTGGCAAGCGACCGCGCCCAGGCACCGGGCAGCTCATATCCGCCGCCGACGGCCAGCAGCTGTTCAACGAGGACGGCGGCGAACTGCTCGGGGAGGGAAGAAGCGATCGCGACGGCGCCGGAGGCCGTTTCCTCGTCGAAGTGCACCGTATGGGGGATCTGGTCGGCGTGGCCGAGCCGGCGGCGCAGCGCTTCAGCGAACAGGCCCGCCACTTCACTTTCGACGGGGACACTGTCCTTGCCTGCCTCCTGAAGCAGGAAGCCGATGACCTGAAGAGTATTGGGAAGGGCCGCGGGTGGACACTGCGATGCCAGGGAGGCGAGGACCTTCATGCGCTGTGCGAGTGGCTGCTTGCACGGCACCAGATGCCAGTTCAAGATCCACGCCAGTCGGGACGCCACCTCATCACCTGCCGCCGATCCCTCTGCAGCGGATTCCAGGAGCAGGGGGAGCAGCCGCAACTCACGGTTGGGGTGCTCGTCGGCACAGGTGAGTGCTGCGGCGGCCAGGCGAGGATCGCTGACGCGTTCCTCAAGCCAGGGCCAGACCACGTCCGGATGGCGTTGTGCGAGACCGGCCAGCAGGGCGCCCTCACCGGCTAGCGGGGCGCGGGCGATCCTCTCAAGTGCCGTCCGCGGATCATCCGTGCTGACTCCGACCGCCTGCGCGAACGCCGGAAGGGCACTGACCGCCACCCCTGTGACGTTCGGTGCCGTTTCGTCCAGGAGTTCCAGTGCCTCGATCAAATCCACCTCACCGCCCAACTGTTGGGCGGCGAGATGCTGCGCCTCCTGCGCCTCACGCCAGGGCGTCTGATCGTGCAGCGGCTGCAGTACCGCAAGCCGAGTGAGCGCCGTATCCGCCAGTGCCGCGACGGCCACCTCGTCCCCGGCCGCTGCGGCAGCGCTGAGGGTAGTCGGCCGTGAACCAGGGCCCAGCACCGCTTGCGCAGTGCTGCGTCTGACCGGCAACGGCAGCGAGTCCCACCGGGCCGCGATCTGCGCGGTGAACTCCGTCGCAGCGGTATCCAAGATCGCTTCTGCATACGTCGGCATGACAGTGCCCGACAACAAGGGCCTGGCACCCTCACGGCGCAGGCTGCCCGGCAGGGAGACGAGCGTGTGCAGGACCGTCAGGCCCTCACCGCTGCGCAGCACGGGCTCGTCCAGGAGCGGGACGAGCAGGGCGAGCGCTTCGCGCAGCAACTCAAGCGTCTGCGGCTGGTCCGGCAGGATTGCGGCGTGCAAGGTGATCGTACTCGCCGATTCCGGGCTGCCGCTGGTGCTCTCCACGGTGAGGTGCAGCAGCGGCTGCATTGCGGCCAGCAACACGCGGATGAGGCTGAGAGGACCGCGGACCGCGGCATCCTCCGGATCAAGCCCGTGCGGCGGATAGGCCCCGCGATCGCGCACCCACTGGGCGATGATCCGCAGGACGGTGCCGCGCCGCTCCAGCAGGGCATCGAATCCGCCCGGCAGCGTATGGGCCGGGGCCGAGCACCACCGCTGGATGCCCTGCAGTATCCCATCGCGCCGGTTGGAGCCTTCGGCCGGCAGGGCCGGTTCCATCAGCCAGGCCACGTCCAGCATCACACGCACCGGGCTGGGCACGGTGTCGAGGCTTACGCGCTGGGCGAGTTCGGCGAACCGCTCACCCAGGCGCTGCAGCCCGTACCGGTAGTGTGCCGCCGGGTCACCCTCCCCCCACAGCTGGGGCGACGGTGCCAGCGGCCACCGTTGGACCAGCAGCCCGTGCAGCTCTGCGAGGATCCCGGGAGCCGCGACAGCCACCTCCCCGGCCAGACCCACCACGACCGCCCACGCTTCCAGATCTGCCTCGCCGGACAGCAGCCCACGGACCGCCGATGCCAGCCGTGCCCCGGCCCCCGCATCCGGGCGGTCGTGAGCCGCCTGTGCCAGGGTGTTCAGCTGAGACCCCAGTCCCGCCCCACTGAACACGAGGTGTTCATCGACGGGCACCGCATCCGGTCTTCCCGCACCGAGCCCCGCCCTGTTCAACAACACGTCCAGCGCCCGGCCCGCATCCAGTCGCACCCGGCTGCGCGGATCCAGCGCATCGGCGACAAGCACCGGAGCGAGCAGGGCAGGACGCACCGAGTACGGCGCAGCGTCGGCCAGACCCGCGTCGGCCAGATCGTCCAGGAGAACGGAAAGCCGGTAGGGCTCGGGCGGAAGCGCCGAGATGGCACCCGCCAGTGCGGCCAGGTCTTCTCCACCGGCCACGGGACCCAGCAATGCCAAGGCGACCGCCGCGGCCCGATGCTGCTGCCCGAAGTCGTCGGCCGGCAGCCGGCGTTCGGCCATGGCGCGCAGCAGATCCGCCGCACGCGGCCAGTCGAACCTGTTCTCGGCAAGCCCCACCTCACAGGCCATGTGAGCGATCAAGGGGTTGCCCTGAGCCAGGTCAATAGCGCTCTGCCGGAAGGCTGCACCCCCAATGCCGCGCCCGGTCACGAGCGCGTCGATGGCTGACCGCTCCAGCGGGCGCAGCTCGACCACCGGACCGGCCCAGCGCTCAACACCCCAGTGCTGCAGCACCCCCAACCGCCGCCCGGGCCGGACCGTCAGGACGAACCGCACCCGCTGGAAACGCACATCATGCAGCAGCGCCGCAAGACCACTCAGATCCCGCGCACGGTCGGCATCATCGATCAAGACGATCAAGGAATCGTCGATCGGCACCTCCGCGAAAGCACCGGCCTCCAACGCCACGCCGGTGGGCGCGACCAACACCGCAGACACCACCCGAGCCGCCTCGATCGCCAGACGTGTCTTGCCGGCACCGCCCGGGCCCTCCACCACGACCACCCGGGACAACGGCCCTTCCTCCGCCAGTGCCGTTCCGAGCGCCAGCAGCTCCGCCTCACGCCCCACCACCGGTGCAGTCATCCCCGGCACCGACCCGGCAAGGACCTCCACGTACTGGGCCCACGTCGACAACCGGTAGGGCGCTCGAGGACGCACCCCCAGCTCAAGCTCGGCCACCCACCGCAGGCCATCGGAATCCAACTCAGTGGCCAGCTCGGCCAGAGTGACGATCTCCAGGGCAACGCCGTAATCGTCGCTCGCCGTTTTGCGCCACCGCTCCTTGACCTTCTCGGTGGTGGACCGATTCGTGACGTAGATCGCCTTCGCCCGGCGGTCATGCCTGCGGTTCTTCACCAGCTCGGACTTCAACTTGCTCGTCCACTTCTCCTGCAGGCTCACCCACAACACGACCGAGTCGTCCTTGCCGAACAGCGGGCGGCCAAAGGCATCCCGGCCGAGATCACCTGTGGCGCTGCTGATCCGCAACTCAGGGAAGCGGGCCCGCAGCACATGCAGTGCCACCCGCTCAAAGACCTGATCGTCCTCCAGCTCCCGAAGAGCGGTTCTCGCACTGTCGTACACGGGGCAACTCCGCACGTTGAGACGGCCATCCGCGCATGGCAACAGGCCATGCAGAGACAGCTCCCATCGTCCCGCACGGCCGTTCAGTTCACCCGAGCCCCGCTCTGGTCATCACAAACGGAAGGGCTCAGCGGTATCGGTATCGCCCGCAGATCGCCAGCCACTGACGGGACAGCCAGAACCGCGGCATGGCTCTGCCGGGCAGCAGATCCCGCGCTTTTGCCTATGTCCGGGATGCGTGTGGGTCGTCTCGGGTAGTGTCTGCGTCAGCCGAGTCCGGGTCTTCGTTCGTAGCGAGGACACCAACTGGCGCTCCAGCTTGCCTCTTTCACCGTCCGGGGACGCGGCCGTACCGTGTCCACCAGCGGGTCCTGTCTGTGCGCGTGCGCCGTTCGCCCGGTGAGCACCGCGCTCATCTCTTTTGGAGTCCCGCGATGACGTCATCGCTGTCCGTGGCCCGGGCCATCGATTTCCTGTGCGAACACACCTCCAGCAAGAGCCGCGTGCTGGCCCTCCTGGCACACGATCACGGCCCCAGTTCCCTGGCTGCCGTTTTGACCTGCAAAAACCCCGAGCACGCCGTCGAGGCGACCGGAATCCTGCGCCGGGTCCTGGCGCTGCGTGACGCTGCGGCCGTCGATGACGAACTGGCCGCTCTCACGGCCCAGATGCCGGATGCGCCAGCCGGCTCCCTGCGCCAGGCCGTCGCGCGAGCCGCGAACGGGACCTGGCCCGCCGAACCCGGCGCTCTGTTCATGGCATCGGATCCGGACCCGGAGCCGTGCGACGACGAGCCGGCCTCCGCGGCGTCCGCCGCTGTGGCGGGCCACCCCCGGCTCAAGGACCTGCCGGGGAAGGTCGTGCGGATCACCCACCTGCGCGAGTTCCACATCACCGACGAAGACGCGCTCCTTCAGGCCGCTGCCCGTCGCGGCTGGGAGCCGCTGCCGGCGTCCGAACTCGGTGAGGACGACCCGCGTGACCTGGCCGGCGCGGTGATCACCCTCACCGAGGACAGCGATGTCACAGGGAGCCAGACGCTGGAAGACCAGAGTTTTGCAGAACTCCTGCGGGCCGAGGACGGCGACGAACTGGCCGACTGGAGCGCGGCGCCGCTCGTCACCCGGTTCGTGCACGGCTGGCGCCTGCGCCAGCAGCGCAAAAGGCCCGCAGCCGGTGAGCAGACACCGAACTTCGCCGTCCTCTTCGCTGTCCGGGACTGCCCCTGCAAGGGCGAGGACCCAGACTGCGAGGAGTGCGGCTGGCAGCTCACCCCCCGCACCGCCGACCTGCTCCACACGGCCCTGGTTCTCCTCGCGGACCAGGCCTACGACGACGCACACCGCCTGGGGGACCAGTTCCTGCCGGACGCCGGCTCCACCACCTGGGAAGTCTTCGACCGGTTGCCCCCCCTCACCTGGACAGCCGACCACCGATGGCGGCGGCACATGGCGCGCGCCTTCGACGACCTGGCCGCAGACCTGGCCCGGGGCAAGTGGCCCGAACCCACTTGCACCGCGGAGGAGATGGCCCTGCATCTGGCCATCGAGGACGCCCCGACCTACCTGGAGGACCGCCCTCAGACCGACGCCCACCACACCCTCCCCGAACACGGCGACGACTACAGCTGGGACGGCTGCTCCGATCTGCTGTTCCAGGACCATGACGTCCTGATGCTCTTCGACCCGAAACTCGGCGGCATCGAAGACCCGCAGGATCCTACGAACCAGTCCATGGGCATGGGCGACCTCAGGGCGGCCGCCTGGTTCGCGCCCTTCGGCAGCCACAGTGTCCGCGATCCCAGGCGAGGCTTCCGCCGGTAGGCCAGCGCCTCACGCCGGGCGACCATGATGCGTTCAAGCCGTGGCGGACAGCCTGCCGCTTGGGCGCGGAACTCGCCAGTCGTCCGCCAAATTTGTGCTGTTCTGCAGTGCCGTGAGCTGGCGCGCCAGGTTGTGAGGTGGCATCTCACCCTGCAAGCGTTGATGGCTGGGACGCGGGGACGGCGTGACGCGTGTCAGGCCGTCGGCCCGGAGGTCGGGCGGTGTCCTGGTCGGTTGAGGGTGACAGTGAGCCAGGGATCCACGTGGACGAGGAAGTCGGTGTGCCCGTTGTCCACCGAGCCCGAAGGACAAGTTATGTGGTTTCCGGGCTCTTTGGGCTCGGTAGAGGTCATGCTGGTGCAGGGTTACAGAGATATGGGGGTGAAGGGCCACTTGCCGGATCAGCCTGACTTGTTCTCCGTTCAGCGGGAGGACAGCGCAGACGGTCTTGAACACGTATCGCCGTTCGCGGCACCGGTTGCTGCTTCAGCGAACGCAGTGACGGATGATCCGGTGGCCCTGCGCATCGCCGAGACGATCCGGGACGTGTTCGGTGACTTCGGCTCCGAACATGGCCTGAGCCGCGCGGAGATCGCCCAGGCGTGTGCCGCGGTGGCCTCCGCCGACGCATTCGATGCGAGGTTCCGGGTCTTCACCAAGCTTCGTCTGCTGGAGTCACTGCGCGGCAAGGCCCACGACCAGCGGTATGTGTTCAACCCGACCAGCGGCGCTGCGCTGTTGGTCTACGAGCGTCTGGGGGAGGCCGGCGGCGTCCAGGAAATCACCATGCTGCTGGACCGGGCCCGCGAAGGCCTGCTGAACGGATCCCTGACCGAGGAACAACTGGCCGCCAAGATCGCCCAGGCCCGGCGGAGCCTGGCGAACTACACCAACCACCTGCTGCGGCTCGTGCGGACCAGACCCATCGAAGAACTGCTGGGCCAGCGCCACCACCACGCCCACTCCACCTCGCTCGAGGAGGCGAAACACCTGGTCCACGCCGTCGCCGAGCAGTACCCCGCCCTGCGCCCCGCCGGAACCCGCCTGATCCAGGAAGCCCTGCGCTACACGGCCGCCGTCCATGAGTTCCACGACCGGCTCATGCAACAAGCCACCACCCGCCGCGACTTCAGCATGCTCCTTCCCGAGCAGTACGTGACCGCGGCCCGGCGCTCCTCCGTCGACGCGCTGGCGCAGGTGTTCGCCGCGACTGTCTTCGATCCGCCGCACGTCCAGATCACCACGGGCCAGATCCTCACCGCCGCCGCCGACCACCAGCCCCCGCCACCCCGGCAGCGCCTGCCGCGCCCTCCCACCCAGCCGCCCGGCCCGGATCCGGTCGAGACCGCACGGGCCAAGGCCGCCCTTGCACGGCAGCGACGGGAGGCCACCGTGACCCTGCTCATGGCTGGCAAGGACGTGGCCGACGTCACCGCCCGCCTGCGCGCCCTGCCCTGGCAGGCAGCGGTCAAGCACCTGGTCGACATGCTGCGCGCCGCAGCCGACCCCGCCATCCCGCTCATGCTCGACATCTCCCGCGAGGTCATCGTGGACGCCGCAGGCCCGGTCACCTACGCCTCGCCGGTAACCATGTCCCGCATCCCCGACAGCCCCTAGGACATGAACGACGACGCCGAATCCGCACCGCAGAGCCCCCATGAGTGACCCCTACCTGCTGGCACGCGCCCGAGCCCTGCGCACCGTTGCCGTCCCGGCGGACCGTACCGAACTCACCCGGCTGCGCCGCGCCGTCGACGATGTGGAGCGCCGTCTGGTGGATATCGTCGCCGCCCCCGACGGCATCCAGGAACTCATGGCCGGCTGGGCCGCCGACGTTGAACCGGCCAGCGGCGCCCTGGGCGACAGCGACGTCCACCGCACCGCCTCGGCCGTCCGCCTGGTCACCCTGGCCTGCTGCATCCGCCACTGCTGGCCCGACCCCAGCCAGCCGCTGTACCCGGGACAGCCCGCCCCGCAGGAGGACGTCATCGCCGCCCTGACTCCTCTCCAGGACACCCTCGCCCCCCGGGACAGCGCGGCAGTGCTGGGCCAGACCGGGCACTTCCTGACGGCCCTGCGGTTCCTGCGCGCCTGCGGCCACCTCGCGGCAGACGTCGGCGACGGCATGATCCGCCTCGGGCCCATGGCCGCGCTGTGGTCCGAGTGCGACGTGGCCGAACTGCGCAGCGGCTACAACGTCCTGCCCGCTCCGAGGAAGGGGTGAGCCGGTGGACGTACCGGCACTGCACGCCCTGTCCCACAACCGGCGAGCCGATGTCAGAGCGGCGGTCTGCGCCGTGGAGAGCGCCATGCTGCCCGTGCCGTCCACCCACTACCGCGCCCTCGCGGAAACCCCGCTGCGCATGGTGGTGGAGCAGGTCCTGGCCGCATCCGGACGCACCCTGCTCGCGGTCGGCGGCGGCTACCTCAGCGGCTACAGCGACGAGATCAGACACCGTCTCGCGCACGAAGGAATCGGGGTCCTGCCGCGCGAGGACCGCGCCGTCCTCACCCTGATCCTGCTGTTCAGCGTCGCCGTTCCCCGAGCGTCCGGCACCACCCTGCCCGAGCAGCTGTGGACCCAGGGCGAGCCCGTGCCTCGGGAACAGCTCAAGGGCTGCCAGGTGTCCGACGTCGTCCTCACCGGCGCGCTGCAGCGCCTCACCGATGCCGGCCTGGTCCGCCGCACCAGAACGGGCTATGCACTGGGCCACCAGTTCCTGCGGCTGACGCCGGCATTGGGCGCCGAACTGTTCGAGCAGCTGATCCTGCTCGCCGATCCCGACAGCGCTCTCGCCGAATCCATCCGCCGGCGCCGCGCCCGCCCCACCGTGCCGACGGCCCCTGCTCCCGACCACGAGGTGCACGACACACCATGACCAGCCCGCCCACCTCCGACCCCTCCCGGGGCATCGTCGGCGACCGCCAGCTCATCGCCGTCCAAGCCTTCGCCATCGCACGGCTCACGGCACACGCCGTCCCGATCGTCCCGGAGACCTTCATCGCCGTCTCCGGCCTCGGCCCCAAAGACGACTCCAACGGCTCCGGCAAGACCAGCTTCCTCATCGCCGTCTCCTTGCTGCTCGCCGACCCGCAATGGCGCCTGGAGACCAACGGCGGTCGGCACGCCAGCGGCATCCTGTTCCGCCCCGACGCAGCCGGCGTCGACCAGGCCCACCAGGCATCCCCGGTCACCCACGGCTACATCGTCGGCGTCTTCGCCCACCCAGATGATCCCGCCACCAGCCCCGTGACCGTCTGGGTCCGCATCGCGACCACCACCCCATACCTGCAGGCCAATTGGACCGAAGGCCTCCACGTCGCCGACGCCCCCACCGACCACGAGCGCAGCATCCAGGCCGACACCCTGTGGCGCGAGCTGGGCACACGCCAGCTCCTCTCCGCCCGCGCCATGGCCGAGAAGCTCTACGGCACCGCCCCACGCTGCCTCACCTACCTCGACACAGCCCTGCGCCCACCCGTTCCCTCCCTGCTCAGCCAGCAGCTGACCGAGATGGAGCCCCACGACATCGGCCGGTCCCTGATTGCCCTGTCGGGCATGACCCCCCTGCTGGAGGAAGAAGACGACCTGCGCGGCCAGGGCCTGCAGCACCAGATCAGCCTCGAGAAGGCCCAGGCCGAACACGCACAGGCGCTGCTCGCCGAAGAACAGGTGATGAGCGGCGTGCGCGCCCGCGAGGCCGCCCGCCTCGCCCTCCAGCGCGGCCACGAAGCCTGGCGCCGCTACCTCGCCGCCTCCTACCGCGACGCCCACCACAGTGACCAGCGTGTTGCCGCGCTCATGGACGAAGAGAAACAGGCCGCCGAGACAGCCGAAGCGCTGGTGCGGGCAGCCGAGGATCACGTGAACTCGCTCGGGTCCGCCGAGGAACTTGCCGCCCAGAAAGGCAAAGCCCACCAAGCCTGGTTCGATGCCCGACAGCTCGTCGGTGAGCTGTCCAAGAACGTCACGGAGTTGACCACGCGGCAGGCGGTACTGCGCGCTCGGCGGACCACCCTGCTGCCCCAGGCGCAAGGCTGGGACGGCAGCGACTGCACCACCGCGGCCGACCGCCTGAAGCAACGCCAACGCGAGCACGCCAAGGCAGAGCTGCAACGCGGCGAGGCCGAAGACACCGTCACCCGCGCCCGCACCCGCCTGCACAACGTCGAACAGGGCCGCAGCGGTCAAGCCGGCCGCGCCATCGACCTGCTGAGCGAACACCGCATCCGCGCGCACGGCCTGCTCGACCAGCTCAACGTGGACGAAGCCGCCCGTCCGGAGTGGGAGCCGCGTCTGGCCCCCTGGCAGGACGCGATCGTCGTCGAACCCGAGCACGAAGACACGGCCCGCCGTCTTCTGCATGCCGCTCTGCCCGGCGCACAGATCATCGCGTTCGACGTGCGGCAGCAGCCCCTGCCAGAGGGCATTCACAGCACCCTGAACGTGGCACACTTCCTCGCCACCCTTCAACAGCGCCTGATCCCTTCGTCCGACGGCTTGGCCGTCCGTGACCAGGAGCTGGCGCTGACCGTGGCGGGCGGCTTTCCCACCGCGCTGGCCGGACGCGAAGCTCGGCTCCGACAAGCCCGCGCCGTCCTCACAGCCGCCGAGGAAGCCTTCACCGAGGCCACCGAAACCGTGACCGTCGCCACCGCTGCCCTCACCCTGGCCCAGACCCAGCACGCAGCCGCCCAGGCGGCCGAAGAACTCTTCCGCCTGGACACCCAGGAGAACGACCTCCAGACCAAAATCGACGATCTCGCCGGCCGCGCCACCAAGGCCGTGCGCGACGAACAGGAACTCCAGCAGATCTGGCAGGAGGCCGTGGCCGGGCACGCCGCCCACGAACAGCTCCTCACCAACGCGAAGCTCACCCTGGAAGGGGCCGGCAAGGCGCTCAAGGAACGCCACCGCAACCTGGCGAACCTTGAGCGCCAGCGCGATCAGGTCGCGGCATCCCGGTGGCAGCAGCAGTGGGGCGAACCCCTCGAAGACGCCGTACGCCTCCTGGACCAGGCATCGGACCAGGCCCGTTCATCCCGGCCGGCGGCCCTGCGCCGGCAGGCGGAGGACGGACTGCGCCGGGCCTACGAGCACTACGGCGTCGACGGCACCCCGGGCGCGGACGTCGGCCAAGACCTCCGCACCGGCGAGGAAATGATGCAGGCCTTCGCCGACAGCGATCCCGCCGGCCTTCCCACCCTCACCTTCGCCGACGTGGCGGCCCCGCTCGAGAACCGCCTCGCCGGCCACCGGGACCAGGACGAGGTCGCCGCCGCGCGCGTCACCCACGACCAGCACGCCCGGGAGCAGGCGATCGCGGAACTCACCAACGGGGCCGCCACCAGCGCCCGCAACCTGGAAACCCTCCAGGACATGATCGAAAAGCACCTCGACGGTCTCTTCGCCCAGATCAGCGCGGCCTTCAACGACCTCGACCTGCGCCGCGACGGCCACGGGGCCAAGCTCGAGCACCTCAGCGTCCGCCCCCAAGGGGCCGGCGACTGGCAGTGGCAGGTCATCCCGCGCTGGAAACGCTCCCGCAGCGGCGGATACGTCTCCTACCGAGAGAACGCCAACAGCGCCCAGGTCAAGGTGCACGCCATCCTGCTCGTCCTCGCAGCGCTCCTGGCTGACTCCCAGACCCAGGGCAGAGTTCTGATCCTGGACGAACTTGGCAACAGCCTCGGGGAGGTCAACCGCAAGGACATGCTCGCCGCCCTGCGCGACGTCGCCCGTGACCAGCACCTGACCATCCTCGGCACCTGCCAGGACAGCGTCCTGGCCGACGCCGCCGATGTCTGCGGGGAACTGCTGTGGTTCGTCCACGCATCAGAAGCCGACATCGTCAACCAGCCCACCAGCGCATGGGCCTTCGACAGCAACGGCGCCCGCACCCAACTCACCGAAGACTGGGTCACCGCAGGACGCGCCCATGCCTGACCTCACCCCCCGGCCTCCACTCCTCATCGGCGAGGCACACGGCCGCGAGACCGTTCCCCTGCGCGACCTGCCATCGGGCATCACCGCCGTCACCCTGCCGCGCATCACCAAGGACAGTGACGACATCGTCCAGGTGCGCGTCCCCAGAGACCGTCGACGACGCATCAGTCCCCGGCAGGTCGACCTCGTCGCCGATCACCCCGTCAGCCCCTACGATCCGCCGCCCACCCTGAGCAGCCGACAACTGATCAAAGTCCTGCGGACCAAGAGCACCAAACGCTGGCCCACCATCCAAGGCGACCTCGGCGACAACGCCTGGCAGATCGTGGTCGACCTCATCCGCTGCGGCGCCGTCATCCTGCGCTGCGACGTCGTCAACGCCACCGGCTACAGCCCGCGCTCCTGGACCCTGACCCAGTCATGGGCCGAACTCGCCGAGGACAAACTCGCCGAACTCCAAGGCCGCCAGCACCCCGAGGACCTGCACCGCGAGCTCCTCGACATCATGTCCAACGTCCCTCAACTCGCCCACGAGCACGCGTTGCTGGCCAACACACCTCCCGGCCGGGTCCTGAAAATTCCCGAGGGCACCGCCACGCGTGCCGAGGACTGGCGCGTCTACGAGGTCGCCATCCGGGCCGCCGGCACCTGGTGGCCCGCCCAGAGCGCACCACGCAAGATCACCGCCAAGGCACTCGCCGGACGCAGCCTGCGCGACACCAAAAGCGCCTGGACCTCCGTCAGGCAACAGGCCTTCTCCAACCTGATCGGCATCCCCTTCGACCAGGCCGTCGACAAGGCCGACACCGAACTGCGCATCCGCGGCCCCCTGCAGTGGCGCGTCGGCACCGTCATCGCCGACGCGGCAGCCTGCAACCCCTGGCTTGCTCTGCCCGCCCGCGGCGTCCGCAACCTCGGCATGATCTCCTGCGACGCCCAGGGCATCTTCCTGATCGAGAACGAGGACACCTTCGAACAGGTCTGCAAGATCCCAGAAATCGCCGACAGATGGCTGTGCATCTGGGGCAAGGGCTATGCGACCGACGGCCTGGCCGAATTCCTTCGCGGCCTCGATGGCTTGCCCGTCGCGGCATGGGGTGACCTCGACGCCCACGGCATCCGTATCATCGGCAACCTCGCCGACCGGATCGGACGGCCCATCACACCCGTCGCGATGACCGTCGACCTTTACCGAGGCGGCACCAAATACCGCCAAGAGCCCCAGAAACTAGAGGAGAACCGCAAGCTCGCCGCCCGGCTCGCGCACCAGGGCATCGAGGCTCTGCGCGATCTGGCCGAAGAGATCGCTCAAGCCGACGGGCACGGCTGCGAACAGGAGACCCTCTACGACGACGTCCTCCCCACGCTTCCGGACCTGCTGAAAGCCGTACCCGTGCCCGGCAGTTCCTGAGCTCGCAGCAGACGGCAGAGCGGGGGAAACCGGTTGGAGTTGTTGTCGGCGTACTCTCCCTCCGCTCCTGGACCCTCGACCGTGGACGGCGGCCTGTCACGTCGCCGGTCCTGGCGCGGTGTCTGTGGTGCGCAGCGATGGAGGGTCAGTACGTCACGGCTCAGGGGACAAGGATGCTGGCGCGCGGGGTCAGATCGAGGTGGGGCAGGCGTCCCGCGTGCGCGCGCAGATGACGTGCTTCGGCGACCATCACGGGGGCGAACACGTCCTCCCCAGGCAAGCGATTCGTCAGACGGTGGTGGGCGCGGGCGCCGGCCAGCAACGGGCGCGCCCAGACGGGGACCACATACAAGGGGCAGTACCGATGACGGACTCCGTGGAGCTTGATAGAGCTGACGTCGCCGGTGAGGTCGAGGTCGCGGGTGAAACGCAGGCGGCCCAGACTGGCCTGGGTGAAGGCCAGCACGCTCAGCGCTCCAGCGATGAGCGGATGCGCGAGGGCGGCGAGAGGGGCTGCCGCCTCGGGTGCGATCTCGATCGCGGGGGCGGGCCGCAACAGCTGCGCCGTGGCCATCGCACCAGAGCACGGGGAAGTCTGCTGTTTTGTTGGTTTGCTGAGAGATGAGGTGAGCGGTTCCCGCGGGTAGTTCGAGGGTTGTGGGCTGGGGTTATGCATTCTGTGTTGAGGGCGGCTGGGTTCGTTGTAGGTAGTTCTAGCGTGTAATGGACCGGTCGGTGTTTGTGCTGTTCAGGGCTGCTCTTGCTGTCTGATGGATGGGTTTAGCGGTTGCGGGTGGGGCGGTGGTGGGTTTCGGCGAGGTGGTCGAGGCGGATGGCCTCGAGTGTGGCCTTGGTGATGCGTTCGGTGCCGTCGCTGATGGCGGTGATGGCGGCTTGGCGGATGAGCCGGGTGAGGGATCCGATGCGGCCGGCGGTGCGCTGGTGTAGGTAGGAGGCGTGGCGGGGGAGGGTGCCGCGTTTGTGGTGCTCGAGGTCGAGGGCGTTTTCGATGTCGGTGATGACGTCGCGGAAGGGTTGGCGTCTGCCGTGGCGGGCGGGGAGGGGGCCGCAGGTGATGAGGGTGGCGCGTCCGGCGAGTTGAGCGCCTCTCACGCCGTTGAAGAGGGGTGTGTCGGTGACGTTGATGCCGGCGTAGACGAAGGTGGCGGGCAGGCGTTCGGTGAGGTCTTTGATCAGGTCGGCGGTTTGGGCGCCGGTGGTGGTGCGTGGGTTGAGGCGATGGATCTCGTCGATGAGGACGAGTTGGACGCCGGCGGCGGTGTAGGTGTGGCAGACGGCGTCGGTGATCTGGGTCTGGGTCATGCGGGTGGCCACGGGGATGCCGAGGTAGCGGGCGAATTCGGTGATGAGGGTTTTTGCGGTGGCGCCGGGCGGGACGAGGACGTACGCCACGGGTACGGCAGGGTGGGCTGATCCGGGTGGTGGTGGGTTTTTGCGGGTGTGGGCGAGGTGGCAGGTGCGGCCGACGTTCAGCAGGGCGGTGGGTTTGCCGGCTGCGGCGGGTCCGGTGACGATCAGGGAGGGCCGGGCGGTGGTCTGCTGGTGGCGGCCGAGGATCATCACTGGGCGTTCTGGATAGACAGTGGAACTCGGTGGCGTAGTGTCCTCGCTCTGCCGCCGGGCTTAGGCCGACAGGGCAGGCAGTGAACAGACCGAGTGCGTCGCGTCGGACGCGGTGCTGTCCTGATAATCGCGGTATGCCCGTCAACCCGGAGTACACGGAGACCAACGTCAGGATCCCGGTCTGCGCCTTCGATGCTCTGGCCGCTGTCACTGCCAGGCAGGGCGGCTCCCGGGATGCGACCGTGCGTCGGTTGCTGGCCGAGCACGTCGAGCGGCAGGAGCAGGAATATCCCGAGGACCGGCTGACGCACATCTCCACCGTGTTGCGCTATCCGCCGCCACCGCGCTGGCGAGGCGACCCGCGTGCCGACCGACCCCTGCGGCTGCGGGTGAGAGCAGGCCTGCTGGAACGGGCCCGCGCGGTCTCGCTGCGGCTGCCAGGGCAGTACCAGCGCGCCTTTAGGGACTACCAGAGCCGGCTGCTGAGCGATGCGGTGGTGACCGCCATCGCGGTGGCCGACCCGTTCACGGACGAATTCCTGGGCGACTTGCTTCCCCTCTTGCGCCACCGTGCCGCCCGCAACCTGTGGAGGCTGGCTGCCGCCGCACTCTGCACCGGACCGGAGATCGAACTCCTGGACGCGGCGGAGGAGGTGCGCATCGCGATGTCCTGGACGTCCGACACAGCGCGGGACGGCGGCCAGCACCTGCTGGCGGTTGCGGTGGCCCTCGAGGAGGACGTGGCTTGGCACTCCCCGGCCCGCTTCCAGATCGCGGCCAACATCGCCCGTGACCTGTTGACGGGGCCGCGGGCTGCGGATAACGAGCGGCTGCTGCAGGAGGAGGGCGAGGCCTGGGACCTTCTGTACCAGGACACCCTCCACGCCGACAAGGAGCGTCGGGCGTACCTGCAGCGGGGAACCACCAGTTACGACTACAGCGGGCGCGGCGGGACTGTGGTGTGGCGCGCTGAACGCCAGGTTGGTCTACAGGACTTCGAGGACTGGCTCACCGGCCGCACCCAGACGGACGCGGCCGAGTACATGATCAAGCCGCCCGGCTGGGTGCTGTCCCGCCCGCCCAACTGGCATGCCGCCGTCCCCACCCTCACGCCCGCCGGACGGCTGCCGCAGCCGTACGCGGCGTGGACGGCCGAGGGCCGTACCCTGGCCTTCCCCTACCGCAACCGGCAGGCGGTGTGGCCGCTGCAGCGCTGGCCGCACGAGCCGGGCTTCGAGCCCGTGCCCGGCGCCGAAGTGCTGCTCGCCGCCGCGAGTGGACTGCGGCCCGAGCAGATCACCGGCTACATCGAGGCCCTTCTGGTCGACTGGAACCACGAGTTCGACGCTGAGGACGACCCTGACCTGTGCCTCGCACTGGATGTCCCGGTGGGCAGGGCGTACGACTTCGGCCTCATTAGCGCCGAGGAGCGCCGGCGCGCCATGGCCGAGGCCCGCGCGGCGACCCTGCAGCACATGGACGAGCTCATCGACGACCTCACACTCGACGGCTGCGACCAGGAGGATCTGCAATATCTACGGGAAGCACGCGGCAACGTTCGGCAGTTCACGCTCGTGGCCAGCCGTCTCAACAGCCGGCTAGGTTTACGGTTTCGGGTGCACAAGGCGACGTGGCGGTGGCCGGGACTGTCGGTTGCTGATGAGTTCCTCGCCGGGACCTCTACCGACTTAGTGCGGTGGCTGGCCGCCGTCGTGCACCCAAGGAGCTCGCTGATCGCGGGGCAGTCGATGCAGCAGGCATGGCGCTACGCGTTCGACCGCTACGCGCCCAGGAAGCGCAGTGCCCGACGGTGCGTGTGACACCCACCGATACAATCCCGAAGAACCCTCTTCGTAGAACTGGATGCAGGCCGAGCAACAACGCCCGGACTTCCGACATCCCGCGTACCGCACATGTACGCCCGCCCGAGGGGGAAGCCTTCGATGAACAACCCGACCCGACCACTCATCTCGTCGACGGCCACCGGCATCTGCGGCCTCGTCCTGGCCCTGATCGGTGCCCCGTGGTGGCTGACGGCCGTGGCCTTCACCTGCTTCGCCCTCGGCCTGCTCGTCACGGTCATCCAGTCCGTCTTTCCTCAAGACTCCGAGCACCGGCTGGCCTGGTGGCGCGCCCGCTGGCACCACCAGCAGCGCCGGTCACTCCCCACTTCCGGCCCGCCGTCAGATTCTCCGGGCCACGCGCCAGTCCTCCGGTCCGGACTCCGACGCGTCTGACGTCAGCGGCCGCCGGTGAGGGCGCCGGGCAGGTCGGTGGCGCGGCCGAGGAGCAGCAGCACCAGGCCCCGGCCACGAGGGCGGTCAGATTCTGCGACTGACGTCCGGCCGGGGCGGCTACTCCCAGGGCTTCGGCGGCGCGTGCCACAGGGCTCTGAGCCAGTGGGGGGCGGATTGGTGAGGAACTCTGTGTGCGCCTCGCATCGGCGGTCCCGCTACGGCACTCTGCCTACATCTCGTCTGGGAAGAAAGATCTCGATCTGCCGGTACCTGGCCGCCCTGCCCTCCATCCTGAGACACATGACGTCCAGCGACTCCGCCCCGGCACACCCGCAGCCATCGATCACATCGGTGACGCGGCACGACATCTTCAACTACCTGCGCGAGATACCGAGCCCCTGGTGGGGGAAACTGGACGAGGTCACGTTCCTGGGGGGCCTCTACGACCTAGACCAACCTACGGTCGATAACAGCCGGCTCCCGACTGTCCGCGCTGACATCCAGCAGCACCGGATTAACAACTACGACCTGGATGACGACTGGATCTTCGAGGACCCCCGGTTGAAGCTCTCCGACGGACCGGACGAGGTGCTGCTCGCTTTCCTTGCGCGAACCGTCCATCCCGAGGTCGTGGCTGGTGTCGAGGAGGCGACGAGGCAGGTTGAGGAGTTCAACCGACTGCTGGCACCGGACGGGTGGGGCCTGCGTCCACACGACTTCCTCTCGGGCCGCCCTATCTACATGCCGGTTCGGCTTCCGGCCACGGGGCCGCTGGTCCCGCTGCCGCTGAACGACGACGACACGAGCAAGCTCAATCTGGTCCTAGGACAGGCGTACAGCCTCCTCGACTGCGCCGGCGAGGGGACTGCGTGTGACCTGTTGCGCACGTCTGTCCTGACCCTGCGCCGCGACGGCGGCATTTTCAACCCCATGCCTGGTGACGATTGGACGGCGGACACCTACGAGGCGGTCCTGACCGCCGAGCGCGAACTCCAGCCCACCTGCACCCCGGAGATGAAGGAGGTGATCTGGCGGACACTAAAGAAATTGCTCAGCCAGTTCGGACGCACCGACGTCCAGAACCTTGTGGTCGTAGGCGATAACCGGCCGCTGCCCAACATCTCCCCGGACTGGCGGACCGAGGCTGCGGCCCCCGCTACCCCCATCGTTCGCGGTCTCCGCCTCTCCTTCTCCACTACCGAGTTCGACGTCACCCGCAGGGATTTCGCCGATCTAGAGATCCGTGCCTCGCAGGATAACAACGGGTTCCACTATCTCTACGACACCCGCGCACGCCGGATGATCACCGACTTCGTCCTCGACGACCGCCCTCGGGTGGCCACCCTGTGCAACGTCACCATCATCAAGAAGGGCGACACCTTCACGCCGAGGATCAAGCTGTGGAAGAAGGACAAGAGGAAGGCAGGGGAGACCTCCGCCACGTATTCGGTGCCTGATACCGGGATCACCCGAGCTGTCAAGGCGCTCGTCGACACCGGGGGTGTCCACGAGAACTTCTGGAAGGCCATCAACTTCCTCCAGGGATGCGCGGGGCTCAGCACGCCCGGCGACTCCCTTCAGCTCGTGGCCAGGGACGAGGACCAACTGACCCACCTGCTGACCGGCCAAGATCGGACGATGGTTCTCAGCGCGGTCAGGACCGCGATCGGCGGTGGACTCACCGAAGAGGACATCCGCCTGATCAGCAACCGCAGAGAGCAGCTCCGGAGGTTCGAGCGGTTGCTGACCGATCCGGACTACTTCCAGCAGGAGGAGAACCTGGCAACAACGCGCGGGGCGGAAGCGGTCTGGCAGGCCTTCTTCGAAGCGAACCAGTGGATCTTCGGCTACGGCCTCAACCTCATCGCCTGCGAATCTATCGACGACGGCAAGCTGGAACGCATCACCACCGGTGCGAACATCTTCGGCGGAGCCGGGAAACGCATCGACGCCATCATGCGTTCCAAGGGCCTGATCAGCAGCATGCTTTTCTGCGAAATCAAGACCCACGACACGGAGCTGCTCGCCAAGACCCCGTACCGCGCGGGCGTCTACCAGGCCTCAAAAGAACTGAGTGGTGGTGTGGCGCAGGTGCAGAAGACCGCCAGCAAGGCCCAACAGCTCATCTCCCGCGAGTTCCTCACCCGCATCTACGACGACGACGGAACTCCGACCGGTGTCGAAATGTCCACTACTCGGCCCCGGCAAGTCGTGGTGATCGGTAGTCTGCGCGAGTTCACTCACAACGGCGCCGTGAACCCGGAGAAGATCAACTCCTTCGAGCTGTACCGGACATCGATCCAGGACGTCGAGATCATCACGTTCGACGAGCTTTACCAGCGAGCGTGCTTCATCGTCGAAGATCGCTAGGCCGCCCATCGTCGGCCTGGACGGCGTGTGTGAGACGACGGCCTACAGCCTGGTGTGATCCGGGCTGTCAGGGGCGGCTGCCAGGCTGAACGGATGGACCGTGATGACGAGTAGCTGCTATGTCGCCGGGTCTATAGCGCGCTGACCACGACGAGCCCGATCCGTGCTACGCCCGAACTGGTCGGTGGCCCGCTGGATTGCCTGCTGCTCGGCGTCGCAAGCTGGACGCAGGGCGAGGCCGACACCGTTGTCGCGCTCTCCTCCGAGCTGGGGTAGTTCGGGGCTGGCGGCCGACCCTGTACGACCCGCGCCAGCTTGACTGCACGGCCCTGACTCATCGCTCGACCGCGGTGGGCACGCGAAGCGATCGTGTCCCGCCGGGTGGTGTAGGCGGTTGGGGTTGTGAACGTGTGGGTGTCTGCCGGGGGCGTGCACCGGTTGTGGGTGCGTACTCCCTGAACAAGGGGTAGGCCATCGCGCAGTCTCCCTGGTGAACGGCCAGTTCAACCGGAGGAGCACACGATGGCCTTGTCCCAGTCTGACCTGATGCGGCTGCTTGAGTCACTACGCACGGCCGACGGAGTTGAAGCGATCAGGATGCTGGTGGAGCGCATCCTGCAAGAACTCATCGAGGCCGAGGCCACCGAGGCCATCGGCGCCGCCCCCGGCGAGCACTCCGAAACTCGCAAGACCTGGCGCAACGGCCACCGGGACCGGCTGCTGACCACCCAGGCCGGCGATGTGGACCTGAAGATCCCGAAGGTGCGGACCGGGTCGTTCTTCCCCTCGCTGCTGGAGCGGCGCCGGCGGATCGACCGGGCCTTGTTCGCCGTGGTGATGGAGGCATACGTGCACGGAGTGTCCACCCGCAGCGTGGACGACCTGGTCAAGGCACTCGGCGCGCAGTCGGGCATCTCCAAGTCGGAGGTCTCCAGGATCTGCGGCGAACTCGACACCGAGCTGACCGCGTTCAAGGAACGGCCGCTGGATCACACCATCTTCCCCTACGTGTTCCTCGACGCCACCTACTGCAAGGCCCGGGTCAACCACCGCATCGTCTCCCAGGCCGTGGTCATCGCCACCGGCATCTCCGCCACCGGTCACCGCGAGATCCTCGGACTGATGGTCGGCGACAGCGAGTCCAAGGCGTTCTGGACGAAGTTCCTGCGCTCCTTACGGGCCCGCGGCCTGGAGAACGTGCAACTGGTGATCTCCGACAGCCACAGCGGCCTGGTGGCCGCGACCCGGTCGGTGTTCCTCGGCGCGGCCTGGCAACGGTGCAGGGTCCACTTCGTCCGCGACGTCTTCTCCGTGATCGAGAAGGGCTCCGGGGAGATGGTCGCCGCCACCATCCGCACCATCTTCGCTCAGAGGACCGCCGAGGCCGTCCGCACCCAGCTGAACGTGGTCGCCGACATGCTCGGACGACAGTTCCCCCAGGTCAAGACCATGCTGATCGAGGCAGCCGGGGACATCACCGCATTCGCCGACTTCCCGACCGCGCACTGGAAGAAGATCTGGTCAACCAATCCGCTGGAACGGCTGAACCGGGAGATCAAACGACGAGCCGACGTCGTCCAGGTCTTCCCCAACCCCGCCGCCCTGGACCGACTGACCGCCGCCGTCCTGGCCGAACTCCACAACGAATGGCAGGTCTTCGACCGCCGCTACCTCTCCGAAGCCTCCATGGCCGAACTCCTCACCGACAACCCCACCAACCCCCGGCAGCAGATCAGGGCGCCGTCGGGGACGATGTGCTCCAGTACGCGAATGGCACGGGTGACCGGGGCGATGGCCACCCAGAGGGCTTCCCGTGGGATGCCGGACGACAGGTGGTTGCCTTGTTCGTCGAGGGCGGTCTTGTACACGTTGCCGTAGATCAGGTGGGGTCCGCTGTGTGGCTCGGGGCAGCAGCCGGTGCGCAGGCCGAGGACCTCCCCGGGGCGCATGCCCGTCAGATAGGCGACGACGATGAAGCAGGCGGTGACCAGGCGGCGCAGCAGCGTGGCGGCCCCGCAGCCCGCACCAGCCTGCGCCGCATGATGCGCACCGAGAACACCACCCGCTGACCGTCGACAAGAGCCACCGACCTCGGCTCACACCCACCGCAGCCCGAGCTCGTTCAGCGCTTCGGCGCGCTCCGGGGTCAGCGTGCTGCGCCTGGTTTTGATGTTGGTCAGCCATACCCCGAGCCGTACGTCGTGCTCGGTCCCGTCGTCGTCGACGACGGTCTCGATGTGCTTGCGGGGCACGGCCTCCAGGGTTCCTTCGCGTTCGCGGTACTGCCGGGCGGCGCGCAGGCCGCGCTCGAACGCCGCTGCCCTCGCCCCGCCCCTGGGCGGCGCCGTACGGGCCTGGGCGGGCTTCTCAGCGGCTGCCACGCCCAGGGCGGACAGCCGGCGCCGCTGCTCGGCGTTCAGGGCGTCCCAGCCCTCCTGTTGCCGCTTGACCCACCGTCCGACATCCTCGGCACCGATTCTTCCCCCCGGCGCCAACTCCTCCAGCGACGCGCCAGCCTCCACGCAGGTGCGGACTTTGACGTACATGCGCTGCCAGTCGGTCGTCCAGCCCAGCTCGCGCGGATTCCATTCGGGGTCGATATCCGCCAGGTCCGCGGCCCGCTGTGCGGCTTTAATGGGATCCTTGCCCAAGCCGCCCGGGCGCCTCAAATTCGTGAGCCATTGCCCGATCGGGCGGTTTTCCGATGCCGCTCCCTGTGGAGCGCATAGAGTTCGGTGTTCGGCGTAGTAGGCGCGGGCGGCGGCCAGGTTCTCCTCCCATGCCAGATCCGGAGCTGACCAGACCATGCCGATCTCGTTCAGCTCCCGTTTCCGCCGCCGTCCCTCGGCGTTGTCGTCCATGCGCCCCGCGGAATTCTCCGTCCGCTGGTCGGAAATCCACCGGCCCAGCGGGAAGTTCGTGCCGGCTTCGCGGTACGTCAGCGGAACGCGGAGATTTCCGTACTCCTTCGCGTAGCGCACCGCGGCGGCGTGGCCACGTGCCCACGACGCGCCCACGGGGTTGATGACCTGCATGCTTACGAATCGCCTGATTGCCTCAGGGCTGCGCTTGGTGGAGAAGCGCAGCAAGAGCCGCCCCTCTTCCTCGCCTTCCTCCGGGGCCATCCCGATGGACTCGGACGGCTCTACACGCTCGGATTTCTCCTGCGGAATGGCGAGCATCTCCACCATTTTGGAATCGTGAGCCCGTAGCGCTTGCATCACGGCAATGAGCGACCTCCACCCGATTCCGCGCATATCCTCCGGATCTTCCCTCTCCTCCAGGAAGACGGGAACGAGGATGCTCGCCATCTTCCCTTCCCGGGGCTTCTGCCTAAGCGCCCGGCCGAGGGCCTGGACGATGTCCACCACCGACCCCTTCGGGTCGACGATGGCGACTGACTCCACCTCCGGGCAGTCGACACCCTCCCCCAAGACCTTGCAGTTCGCGACCACGGCGCGCTGCACCGGCCGGCCCCGGCCGTCGACGCCGTCGCCGAGCTGGCGCAGCACCTGGCGCCGGCGCTCCGGCTCGTGCTCGCCGCACAGCCAGTCCGCCCACACCAACTCCGGGTTCGGATGCCGCTCCGGCTCGGCGGCGTGCAGCTTGGCCGCCACGCCGGGCAGCCCGGCCGCCCAGGCTTCGGCTTCCAGCCTCCGATGATGGAACGTGATCATCTTCCTGAGGCCATGCGCCGCGGCGGCCTCCAGCACCGCGGTCTGCAGTGCCGCCATCCGCTTCCCCCGCACCTGCTCACTCCGCTTGTCCTCCCCGTACAACTCCCCATTGCCGAGCTCGGGGTCCCGAATTTCGCAAACGATCAGTTGGAACTGGGCCAACAGCTCCCTGCGCACGGCCTCCGCCAAGGGGAGCTCGAACACCGTCGGCCCGAAGACGGCCTCATCGTCCATGGACGCGGCCATCTCCTCCGGCAGCGCCTCACGCATCCCCTCCACCACCTCCGCCGGCGGACGCACCTCCCAGATCCGCGGGGTGGCCGTCAGGTACAGCCGACGGTCGGCCGGCACCTGGTCCTGGTGGTGGACCGCCGTCCACGCCTTCCCCATCGACCCCGACACCCGGTGCGCCTCATCCACACAGATCAGATCAAAACGATCAAGGCGCTGACCGTAAGCGCCCTCATGCGCCTCGATCAGCACCGGCAGGCTCGCGTACGTCCCGAACACGGTCACGTGAGACTTGCCACCCAGCCACAGCGCCAGCTGGATCGGGTTGGTCGTCACCCGCACCCCGGCGTTCCACAGCACCGGGTCATCGGTCAGCGAGCACACCGCCACCGCCATGCCATCCCGGCCCTCGGCCTGCCACGCCGCCACGGTCTGCGACAGCAGCTCCAGGGTGGGAACGAGGACCAGCACGCGGCCATACGGCGCGAGACGCTGCGCGGCATGCGCGGCCATCGCCGTCTTGCCGGTACCGCACGCGGACACCACCGTCGCCCGCAACCCATCCGCCGGGAACGGCCTCCCGGGCGCGGGCTCCAGCGCCCTTACTGCGGCGTCGACAGCCTCAACTTGATGGGGCCTTAGAGTGCTCGGTCCCGTGCGCATCAATTCCTCCCCTGAGGCAGAAGCGTATGCTGCTGGAGCTGCTGAATTCGGGTCTATGGAGGCAACGTTGGAGCTTCGCGCCCGGCGCTTCGACTGGTCCCTGGCGGGCCTCCGGAGGTAGAGTTTATCTCGGGATTCTACATGATGCATCCTAACGATGCACTACCGTGCGAATGCTTCCCTCTATCGAGTGCATCCGGTACGCTCCCCGTGTGAGGAACCGCGCCCTGACGATCACTTCCGGTCAAGCCCGGAGCCTCCAACGGCAATCCGCGCAGGGGCGCCCGGAGAGACGCATCGTGGAGCCTCGCGGGGCCGTCTCGCCTGATGCCGACGCAGCGTCATCTAGGGGGAGTGGCCTGGCTTTCGGAACTTCACATGGTGCATCACTTGCGATGCACACCCGCCCGGAGCCTCACAGCCGGCCGCTTCGCTCCGGCGGAGCGAAGCGGAGCCGGTGAAACCCGCGCAGCGGGTTTTCTGAATCACGCGGAGCGTGATTGCCGAGCGAAGCGATGCTCCGTGATCCGCGGAGCGGATCACGGTCGTTATGGGCTCGCGCAGCGAGCCCATAACCCGCTCCGCGGG
>NZ_BAAAPF010000021.1:0-43556 GCF_039531005.1 Streptomyces synnematoformans | reverse complement strand
CCCCCTCCCCGACCTGGCCCGCGCGCGCACCCCCGGCGACGGCGTCCGCGCCGCCCTGCTCCCCGCCCGCCTCCCGCGCGTCCCCGGCGCCCGCGTCGCCGTCCGGCACCGCAGCGGGCCCCTCGGCGGCGGCGACTTCTACGACGTCCTCCCCCTCCCCGACGGCGCCCTCGGCCTCGCCGTCGGCTCGGCCGGCGGCGGCGGGCCCGCCGCGGTCGCCGCGATGGGGCAGTTGCGCACGGGGCTGCGGGCGTACGCGGTGATGGAGGGCGAGGACCCCGTCGCCGTCCTGTCCGACCTGGAACTCCTGATGCGGCTCACCGAACCCGGGCGCCGCGCCACCGCCCTCTTCGCGTACGCGCCTCCCGGCCGCCGCAGCATCGTCGTGGCCGGCGCCGGCCACTGCCCGCCGCTGGTCACCGGCCCGTGGCGCACCGAGTACGCCGAGACCTCGCTGTCCGCCCCGCTGAACATGCTGACCTGCTGGGAGGCCCCCAGCGTCACGATCGACCCCGCCCCCGGAGAAACCGTCCTGCTCTACACGGACGGCCTCCTCCACCGCACCGGCCGCCCCGCCGAGCAGGCCATGACCCGCCTCCACCACGCCGCCGCCACCGCCCCCGCGCCCGTACGCGACGACCCCGAGGCGCTCACCGACCACGTCCTCGCCCGCCTCCTGCCCGCCGGCCCCGGCGACGGGCCCGGCGACGGCGACGGCGCCGACCACCCGGAGGACGTCGTCCTGCTCGCCGTCCAGCTCACCGGCTGACGCCGCCGTACGGGCCGTAGGAGCCGTCGGCGCCGTACGAAACGTCACTGCTCGCGGGGGCCACGAGCCCCGCCCCCGGCCGTACGCTGGGAGGCGGCCGACGCATCGCAGAGGAGGAAGCCGTGACCGAGGAGCAGCCGCAGACCCGGACGCCCGAGACCGCGGAGACCGTGGAGCCGACGGCGACCGCGGAGGGCGCCGACGGCGCGGACGGGGCGGACGGCGCGCGGGAGCCGGCCGTCAAGCCGCGCAAGAACGGCCTGTACGGCGGCCTCTCGGACGAACTCGCCGAGAACATGAAGTCCGGCTGGGCCGACACCGAACGGCACGACCTCGAACCCGTCCCGCAGGCCCCGTACGCCGCCCGCCGCCGCGCCGCGCTCTCCGCCCGCTTCCCCGGCGAACGCCTCGTCGTGCCCGCCGGCAACCTCAAGACGCGGGCCAACGACACCGACTACCCCTTCCGCCCCTCCTCCGACTACGCCTACCTCACCGGCGACCAGACCGAGGACGGCGTCCTCGTCCTGGAGCCGGTGACCGCCGGCGACGGCACGCCGGGCCACGAGGCCACCGCGTACCTGCTGCCGCGCTCCGACCGCGACAACGGCGAGTTCTGGCTCTCCGGCCAGGGCGAGCTGTGGGTCGGCCGGCGCAACAGCCTCACCGAGAACGAGAAACTGCTCGGCCTGCCCGTCAAGGACGTCCGCAAGCTGGCCGAGCACCTCGCGGAGGCCACCGGCCCCGTACGGCTGCTGCGCGGCTACGACGCCGCCGTCGAGAAGGCGCTGACCGACAAGGTCACCAAGGAGCGGGACGAGGAGTTCCGCGTCTTCCTCTCCGAGATGCGGCTCGTCAAGGACGAGTTCGAGATCGCGGAGCTGGAGTACGCCTGCGAGTCCACCGCGCGCGGCTTCGAGGACGTCGTGAAGGTCCTCGACCGGGCCGAGGCCACCGGCGAACGCTACATCGAGGGCACGTTCTTCCTCCGCGCCCGCGTCGAGGGCAACGACGTCGGCTACAGCTCCATCTGCGCCGCCGGCCCGCACGCCACCACGCTCCACTGGGTGCGCAACGACGGCGCGGTCCGCGCCGGCGAGCTGCTCCTGCTCGACGCCGGCGTCGAGACCCGCAACCTCTACACCGCCGACGTCACCCGCACCCTCCCCATCGACGGCACGTTCACCCCGCTGCAGCGGCGGATCTACGACGCCGTGTACGAGGCGCAGGAGGCGGGCATCGCCGCCGTGCGGCCGGGCGCGGCGTACCGCGACTTCCACGACGCCGCGCAGCGGGTGCTGGCCGCAAAGCTCATCGAGTGGGGGCTGCTGCAGGTCGAGGACGTGGACAAGGTGCTGGAGCTGGGGCTGCAGCGGCGCTGGACGCTGCACGGCACCGGGCACATGCTCGGCATCGACGTCCACGACTGCGCCGCGGCCCGCACGGAGGAGTACGTGGGCGGGACGCTGCGGGCCGGGATGTGCCTGACGGTGGAGCCGGGGCTGTACTTCCAGCCCGACGACCTCACGGTGCCCGAGGAGTACCGGGGCATCGGCGTGCGGATCGAGGACGACATCCTCGTGACGGAGGACGGCTGCCGGAACCTGTCGGACGGCCTGCCGCGGCAGGCCGACGAGGTGGAGGCGTGGATGGCGCGGCTGCGCCCCTGACGACCGCGCGGTTGCCGCGTCGTCGATGCCGGGAGTCGGTCACCGCCGGGAGTCGCCAGGGCCGCGGTGCCAGAAGTGGCTCAGCTCAAAGAGGGCCCCGGTTCCGCGCGACGTCCGTTCCCAGCTCGTCTGGCTCCACACCCACGCCCCCGCGTCTTGGGGGCAGTGGGGGTGGCGCCACCTCACGTGGGGCGGCAGCCGCAGTGAGGTGTGGAGAGGCCCGGCTACTGTAGCCTCGCGCGGCACCGTGTCCGAAGCCACAGGCTGGCACACCCCCTGGACAGGCCCCCTCCGGCCAGGACCCCAGGAGATCGATGAAAGAGTCCTGCTCGGGCGGCGTACCGTCGATCTGGTGGCCACCGCGTGGTCAAGGGGAGCTGTGCCGAGGGTGCTACTCGAAGATCACGTCGCTGCACATGTAGTAGGACTCGTCCTTGTGGGCGGCCAGCCAGATGGCGAAGACGACGTGCCGTCCCGTGCGGTCGCCGGCGTCCACCTCGGTCTGGTAGATGCCGTCTCCCGGGGGGTAAGAGCCCGTGGTGGTGATGAGTTCGAGATCGTCCCAGCCCAGCGGCTGCGTGATCGGGTCGTAGCCCTGCTTGGTGATGTACACCCGTATGTAGTCAGCGCCATGCGGCACTCTGTCGGTGACCGTCAGCGTGAACTGCCGGGGCTTGGTGGCCGCCTGCCACGGGCCGGGTTCGTCAAAGATCGCATACCGGCCTTCGTGCGTCAGACCACCGCTGCACAGCTGACCGTCCGGGATCACGGCCTCATACTCGCCCCCGACGCCCTCGCGGTTCACGGCGTTCCAGTTCCACATGGCCTTGTCATCGGCCTGCCACGCCTGCCAGCACATCGGGTCCTGCTCCTCCATGGCAGGGTCCTGGAAGTTGCTGCCCCACCGGTCGAAGCACCCGTAGACCCGCGAGGGTGGATCGGTGGTCGAGCCGTGGGCGTTCGCGTCACCGGCCAGGGTGCTGGCGAGCAACAGGCCGGCGACTGCGGAGGTGGTGACTGCTCGGGGGAGCAGATGTTGAAGGGGCATGTGTGCGTTCCTCCTGGACTGAGAGGGGCAGTTGGGAGCGCTCCCATACCTTACGTGTGAGTATGATCCTTGTTGCTTGCATGTCAACCCCGGTGGGTACACCCGAACCGCCCCTCTGGCAGCCTCTCAGGCGGGGAGCGTGAAGCGGGGGTATCCCTGATAGCTGAGTTCGTGCTCCCCGCCGGTGTGGACGGTCAGGCTGTACGCGTCGGCCGGCGGCCTGCCCGCTCTGGTCCAGTGGGTGAGCAGCGGGGCGCGTTCGCTCCACAGATCGCGAGGGCCGCCGGTTTCCAGGCGGGCGGTGCTGTCGGCGCCGAGGGTGAAGCGGGCCCACGATCCGGACTTCTGGTGTACGAGGCCGTGCAGCTGCCGGCCCTCGGCGTCGGTGAGAGTGAGTTCGACGACCTCGGGGTGCACGAGCGAGCCGAGGAACTGCGGCATGTCGGCGGTCAGGTCGACCGGCAGATCGATGACGCGGGCGGCGCCGACGGCGGTGACCAGGCGCCTTGCGTGGTTGGGTGCGGGGGCGGTGGTCGTGTCCGGGGTGGGGCGGGCCGTCATGAAGGCGGCGAGGGTGGGCAGGAAGCTGCCGGAGGCGCCGTGGTCCTCGTTGACGCGGAGGGTGGCGAGGCCGTTGCCGATGTTGGCGACGATGGTTCCTCCGGGGTGGACTTGTCGTTGTAACCGGTGCCGGTGCCCACTTCGAGGATGCGGGCGCCGTCGAGGGGGCGCAGTGCTTCGAGCATCAGCGCCATCATGTGCGGGCGGGTCGATGAGTTGGTTGCGGTGTCGTGCTGGGTCAGACCGAGTCGTCGCCGTAGACCGCTTGCTCCGTCTGCGGCGCGCACACTGAACTCGGGGACGAACGCCTCGCGGGGAACGGTGGCGAACGCCCGGTGCCAGCCTGGTGAGGTGAGGGCGCCGGCGGTGAGGAGGGAGTCGGCCATGCGGCGCCGTAGCCGCTTCGCCAGTGGCGTGGCAGTGCTCATGTGCGGGGTCCCTGGAGGAGATCGGCTAGGGCGGCGGCGATCGAGCTGTCCGGACAGCTCTATGACTTTGGGTGCCGGGCCGGTACTGGAGGCGCCGGAGCCGTTTGCGGACGAGCATCTCCAAGCGGTCGAGGGCGACGACGGCGCGGTTGACCAGGCTGCGTTTGACATGTGCCCACACTCACTCGACGGGGTTGGGGTCGAGTGAGTAGGCGGCAGCAGGAACACCGTCAGCCACTTCCGATCGTCGATCAGCTTGCGCATCCTGCGGGAGACGTGGGTGTTGAGCCGGTCCCACACCAGCACGACCGGCGCCTTGAGGAACTGGTGAGCGTCGTCGACAACTCGGCCGCCTGCGCGCGCACGTGCTCGCGACGCTGACACCCCGCGGCGGTCAGCCCGCCCCCACGTACCTCGCACACCATGGAGTCCAGCCAACGCCCCAGCAGCATCAGGAACTTCAGCCGAGTCAGTAACAACTCAACACGCTAGTGTCTTGAGTCGTTAATTGTTGTGCAGTATGCGGCGAGGGTTTCGAGAATCTCGTCAGCGGTCTTGGTCCACACGAACGGCTTGGGGTTCTTGTTCCACTCGTTGATCCAGCCGCGGATGTCGCGTTCCAGCTCGATGACGCTGCGGTGGGCCGAGCGGCGGAGTTTGCGGCGGGTCAGCTCGGCGAACCAGCGCTCGACGAGGTTCAGCCAGGACGCGGAGGTGGGAGTGAAGTGCAGGTGGAAGCGTGGGTGGCGCAGCAGCCACTTCTTGACCGCTTCGGTCTTGTGGGTGGCGTAGTTGTCCAGGACCAGATGCAGGTCCAGATCCTTCGGGACGGCCGCGTCGATGGTCTTGAGAAAGCGCAGGAACTCGGTGTGGCGGTGGCGCCGGTGGTGCTGGGCTATGACCGACCCGGAGGCGATGTCCAGGGCGGCGAACAGACTGGTGGTGCCGTGGCGCACGTAGTCGTGCGTCATCCTCGCCGGCGTCGTCGGCGCCATGGGCAGCACTGGCTGGGTGCGGTCCAGGGCCTGGATCTGCGACTTCTCGTCCACCGCCAGGACCAGGGCGTTCTCCGGAGGGGAGAGATAGATCCCGACAACGTCGCGGACCTTGGTGACGAACTGCGGATCCGTGGACAGCTTCCACGTCTCCACGGTGTGGGGCTTGAGCCCGAACGCCCGCCAGATACGCGAGACCGCGGACTGCGACATACCGGTCGCCTCGGCCATCGACCGCGTCGACCAGTGTGAATCCCCCGACGAAGGCTTCTCGTCCAGAGTCTTGGTCACCAGTGCCTCGACCTGCTCGTCCGTGATCCTGCGCGGCGGCCCCGGACGCGGCCTGTCCGTCAGGCCCTCCAGCCGGTCCTTGACGAACCTCGCCCGCCACTTGCGTACCGTCTCCCGCGAAATCCCCAGGTCATCCGCGACCTGCTCGCGTTCGACAAGCCCTCCGCACACGCCAGCACGATCCGAGACCTAAGCACCAGAGCCTGAGCAGCCGTCTGCTTCCTCAACCAGCGTCGCAATACACGGAGTTCTTCGTCGGACAGCACCACCGGCAACGGCTTCGGACCAGGCATCACCACACCCTACAACCGCCCGCGAACAAACGACTCAGCACACTAGTGTCACTTGCGTGAAAATAACCGCGCAGGTGAAATTGCTGCCCGCATCCGCACACGATGCGAACGCACTGGCAGCGACCCTGCGTGCCTGCAACCGGGCCGCGAACGCAGCCTCCGAAGTGGCCTTCGCCAAGCACCTCAAGCGCCGGAACGTGCTGCAAGAGGCCGTCTACCACCGGATCAAGACTGACTTTGATCTCGGGGCGCAGGCGGCAGTGCGCACGGTCAAGAAGGTGTGCGACGCCTACGCCACGTTCCAGGCGAACCTGCGGGCCGGGAACTACGGTCCGGAAGGCTCCAAGCGCCGCGCCAAGGCGGAGTCGAGGCCGATCCGTTTCCGCGAGGAGTCGGCGCAGCCATACGACGACCGGATGTTGACCTGGAATCTCGACGCCACGAGTGTGTCCATCTGGACGGTTGCCGGGCGGCTCAAGGGCATCCCGTTCGTCTGCTCCGAGCAGGCCATGTCCCTGCTCGCCTCGCGCAAGGGCGAATCCGACCTGGTGATGCGGGACGGCATGGTCTTCCTGATCGCCACCATCGACATCCCCGAACCGGAACTCCTGCAGCCGGACGGGTTCCTCGGCGTGGACCTCGGCATCGTCAACATCGCCACCACCTCGGACGGCAAGATCATGTCCAGCCGTCAGGTGAACCGGTACCGGCAGCGCAAGCGTGATCTGCGTACCAAGTTGTAGAAGAAGCGCACCAAGTCCGCGGCCCGCGTCCTCAAGCGTCAGCGGCGTAAGGAGGCCCACTACGCCACCCAGCGCAACCACATCATCGCCAAGAAGCTCGTCGCCACCGCTGAACGCACCTCCCGTGGTATCGGTCTGGAAGACCTGACCGGTATCCGGCAGAGGGTCACGGCCAGGAAAGACCAGCGGGCACGACTGCACTCCTGGGCCTTCGCCCAGCTCGGCGCCTTTGTCGAGTACAAAGCCCGGCGGGCCGGTGTGCCCGTGGTCTATGTGGACCCGCGCCACACCTCCCGCCAGTGCTCCGAGTGCTGGCACACCCACCGCTCGAACAGGGTGGAACAAGCTCGGTTCGCATGCCGATCCTGCGGGACAGCCTTGCACGCGGACCACAACGGCTCCCGCAACATCGCCCACCGGGCCGATGCCGCGTGGCAGCGGGGCGCAGTCAACCGCCCCAGAACGCCCCAGGCGTTCCAGACGCAGGATTCCACGGTGGGCCATCAAGCTTCCGTCCCACTCTGCCTGCAAACCTCGGACACTTCAGCCCGAGGTAGTTGACTTCCCTGAGTACAATGATCCCGTGCCCGAGGTGACTGACGAGGTCCAGCGGTTTCGGGACGAGCGCCGGTACGAGTCGGCGCTCGATGTGGTCCTTAACCTCCTGCGATCCCAGGGCAGTTCTGCGTGCCGCGCAGCGAGTCCGACCGGGTCGCCATGAATTCCTGACGCTCACACGCCACCCTGGCCGGTTTCGTACAACAACCTGTCACCGCCGCCCGGACAGTGAGCCGGACCCCCTTGTCCGCGATCATTGCGCCCAGGCACCCGCAATCTGCCGGAGCACGCCGTTCCCGCCGTTGACGTCGGCTTTTTCGCCCAGTTGCAACGGTGTTGCCCCGGTACGGGCCGCCGGGTGACCGTAGGAGCCGCTGAACAGGCCACCGCGGGCAGGAGTGGGTGGCAACAGGGGGTAGCGCATCATGAAACGGTCACCGGCGTACGTCTGTCTGGCCGCGGCGATCACCGTGGGTGCCGCGGGCGGCTGCACCGCAGCCACATCCGCCGACCGGCCGGATCCCGGCCGCTCCGGGCCGATGGCACGGGAGTTGACCCACCGCGAGCAGATCCAACTCCAGCGCGCCGAAGCGCTGCTGGTCAAGGAGTGCATGGCGGGGGAAGGGTTCTCGTACTGGGTGGGCCCGCTGCCGACCGTCGATGACCTCAAGGCCGGCGGTTACCTGGTGACCGACGTCGACTGGGCGAGCCGGCACGGCTACGGCGGCCGGCTGAGCGAGCGGCTGCCCCGGCTCCAGCGCGAGGACCCGAACCACGCGTACGCCAACGGCCTCCCGCGCAAGGAGCGACTGCGCTATGACGAAACGCTCAACGGTGCCCTGTCCGCCGGAATGCTGAGCGTCGAGCTGCCCACGGGCGGCACCGTCCGGACCCCGCGGCACAGTTGCCTGACGGAGGCCAAGGAGCGGCTCTACGGCGACTTCGCGACCTGGTTCACGGCGGAGAAGGTCGCCACGAACGTGACCGAGCTCTTCGTTCCCGACCTCGTTCGAGACCGGCGCTTCGCCGACGCGGTCGGCGAGTGGTCCACCTGCATGCGCGAGGCGGGGCACACCTACGCCGACCCGCCCGCGATCCGGGCGAAACTTCCCGCGCTCACCAAAGGGCTGAGCTCGGACAAGGCCCACGCCGTGGAGGTGCGGCTGGCGGTCGCCGAGGCCAGATGCGCCACCGGGACCCCGCTCGCCGCGACCGCACGCGCGTTGGAGAAGGAGTACCGGGGCAAGCGGCTCGGCGCGTACCGCGACGAGATCGCCACGTACCGGCAGATGAGCCTGGCCGCGCTGGCCCGGGCCGAGGACATCACCGGCACCACGGCCTGAGGCCCGCCACCGGCCCGCGCCCCGCGGACCGTCCGGATTCTCCGGCACCCACACACGTCCGCGGCATGACCGTCGCGGCGGAACTGTACGGCACGACCAATCCAAGGAGATGCATCATGCGCAGAATCCTGGCCGCAGCCGCCACCCTCGGCCTCGCCGGCCTCGGCGCGCTGGTCCCCGCCTCGGGGTCGCAGGCCGCCTCCGAGGCCTGCGACAACGCATGGCACAACGCCCCTTCGGGCCACTTCCGCGCCTACAACAGCAGCAACTGCAGTGGACTCCTCGGCTCCGACCCCGGCTACGACGGCAACTGGAGTAACAGTGAGGGCCGCTTCCAGGGCACCGACAACGACAAGGCGACGTCCCTCGTGCACAAGGGGACATCCGGCATGGCCGTCAAGGTCTACCAGCACTCTCACTACAGCGGTGGGCACACCTGCCTCGCGAAGGCCGAGTACTACATGGACACGCTCAGCGGCCATTACTACACCAACGGCGTCTCGGTGAACAACAGCATCAGCTCCCACGAGTGGGCCTGGCACAGCAACTGCGCCAAGTTCTTGGACTCCTGAGCCTGAGCCGTCGCGGCGCCGGGCGGAGGGCGAAGGCCCGTCCGCCCGGCGCAGGCGACGCGCGACCGCTCACCCCGCCCTCGCGGCGCTCGCCAGCGGAGCGGGATACGCACAGCAGGGATGCCCCGGCGGGGGTGGGGTTGTGCGGCGTCGCTCCGCTTGGTCAACCGGTCGTCTCGGGCGGGCGGGGGTCGTAGCCGGCCACGCCGACGAGGTTGGCCGCGGCGGCCTTCGCCCAGGAGCCTTCCGCGATGCTGGCTCGGGCCGAGGAGATCACCGGCGCCACTGCCTGAGCCCGCCACCGGTCTGCGCCCCCAGAACCGTTCCGGCTCTCTCCGGCATCCAGACTTCCGCGGCACGACCGCCGTGGGAAGAACCCGCACCGTACGACACCACCTGTCCAAGGAGATGCATCATGCGCAGAATCCTGGCCGCAGCCGCCACGCTCGGCCTCGCCAGCCTCGCCGCGCTCGTCCCCGCCTCCGGGGCGCAGGCCGCCTCCGCAAACTGCGAATCGGCGTGGAAGAGCACCCCCGCGGGCCACTTCCGCGCCTATGACAACAGCGACTGCACGGGCTTGCTCGGCAGCGACGCCGGCAACGACAGCAACTGGGCCGACAGCACGGGCCGCTTCCAGGGCACCGCCAACGACAAGGCGACGTCCGTCGTGCACAAGGGGACGTCCGGCATAGCCGTCAAGGTCTACCAGCACCCTCACTACAGCGGTGGGCACACCTGCCTCGCGAAGTCCGGGTCCTACTCGGAAACGCTCAGCGGCCATTACTACACCAACGGCGTCTCGGTGAACAACAGCATCAGCTCCCACGAGTGGGTCTGGCACGGCAACTGCGACAAGTTCCTGGACTCCTAAGCCTGAGCCGTCGCGGCGCCGGGCGGAGGGCGAAGGCCCGTCCGCCCGGCGCAGGCGACGCGTGACCGCTCACCCCGCCCTCGCGGCGCTCGCCAGCGGAGCGGGATACGCACAGCAGGGATGCCCCGGCGGGGGTGGGGTTGTGCGGCGTCGCTCCGCTTGGTCAACCGGTCGTCTCGGGCGGGCGGGGGTCGTAGCCGGCCACGCCGACGAGGTTGGCCGCGGCGGCCTTCGCCCAGGAGCCTTCCGCGATCATCCGGTCGATCGCCGCGGCGATACACGCAATCACGCAAGCAGCGTTGGTTCCGCCGCCGTGGGTGAACCGCGTGCGGGGTGCTGCGCGCGGCACGGAGCACCGGCCGGTGCGTACGGGCGGACACCGGCCGGTGCACTGGGGAAGACGCAGGACGGACGCGGAAGGTTTGCACGAATTTCCACGCGCGGGCGGTCAGCTGCCGTGCTCGGTGCGGTCGAGCGGCAGCCGGACGGTGAACAGGGCGCCGCCGCCCGGGGCTTCGGCGACGCCGATCGTGCCCCCGTGGCGTACGACCACGTTCCGGACGATCGCCAGCCCCAGGCCCGCGCCGCCGTCGTCGCGGCTGCGCGCGTCGTCGAGGCGGACGAACCGCTCGAAGATCCGCTCCCGGTCGGCCGCCGGCACCCCCGCGCCGTCGTCCGCGACCTCCAGCACCGCCCACGGACCCTCGCGGCGCACCCCGACGTCGACGCGGCCGGCGGCGTGCCGTACGGCGTTGTCCAGCAGGTTGCCGAGGACGCGCTCCAGTTGGCTCCGCGAGCCGGCCACCGTCGCGTCCGCCACTTCTCCGGCCACGACCGCCACCCGGCCCTCCGCGCCCTCCCGCCGCGCCACGTCCTCGCGCACCAGCGCGCCCAGCGCGACCGGCTTGCCCACCGGCTCCTCGCCGGCGTCCAGCCGGGCCAGCAGCAGCAGGTCGGCGGCGAGGCCCTGCAGCCGCACGGTGTCCGCCACGGCGCCGTCGAGGTCGAGGAGTTCGGGGTGGGCGGCGGCGACCTCCAGCTGGGTGCGCAGCGAGGCGATGGGGCTGCGCAGCTCGTGCGAGGCGTCGGCGACGAAGCGGCGCTGGCGCTCGACGGACTCCTCCAGCGCGGTCAGGGTCTCGTTGGTCGTACGGGCCAGCCGGGCGACCTCGTCGCGGGTGGCGGGCTCGGGGACGCGGCGGGAGAGGTCGGTGGAGGCCGTGATGGCGGCCATCTCACCGCGGATGCCCTCGACGGGGCGCAGCGCGCGCCGCGTGACCAGCCAGGTCACCCCGGCCACGACGGCGAGCAGCGGCACCAGGCCGGCGAGCATGGCGCGGCCGACGGTGTCGACGGCGTTCTGCTCGGTGTCCAGGGGGACGCCGGCCCAGACGGTGTAGGTCCGGTCCCGCGGGGACGTGGTCTTGAGGCCGGCGAAGCGGTAGTCGCCGAGCCTGCCGTCGAGTACGGCCCGGCCGTCGTCGTACTCCGCCTGGTCCGCGACCTCGCCGCGGCGCGGGTCGGCGGCGTCGGAGTCCGTGCCGGTGTCGTCGTCCGCGTCGTCGTCGGAGTCGTCTGCGCCGTCCGCGTCGTCGTCGGAGTCGTCGTCCGCGTCGTCGTCCCCTGTGGGCGACGGGGTGGGGGTCGGGGTCGGGGTCGCGGAGGGCCGGGTGCGGGTCTCGGGCGGGGGGTCGGTGGCGGCCCCGCCGGCGCCGTCGAGGTGCGTGAGACCGTCGCTGACCAGCAGGATCGCGTCGTCGTCCGCGCGTACGACCATGGGGCTGTCGTCGGGGAGGTCGATGTCGGCGAGCGGGACGCCGTTGCTCAGCTCGGTGGCGATCCGGCGGGCGTTCACCTCGGCCTGCAGGGCGGCCTGGTCGTGCAGGTTGGAGCGGAGTACGAGCAGCACGGCGACGCCCGCGGCGACCAGCGCCAGGGCGACGACGGCCGTCGCGCCGACCGCGGCCTTGGCGCGTACCGAGGAGAACGGGTTACGCACGGGCCCCGCCGCCGGCCGGGTCGGGACGGGGGTCCGGGTCGGCGAGCCGGTAGCCGGCGCCGCGCACGGTCTGGATGGTGCGGGTGCCGAGCTTGCGGCGCAGCGTGCTGACGTAGACCTCGACGATGTTGGGGTCGCCGTCGTAGGCGAAGTCCCAGGCGTGGTCGAGGATCTCGGACTTGGCCACGACCTCGCCGGCGCGCTGCGCCAGCACCTCCAGGACGGCGAACTCCTTGGCCGTCAGCGTCACCTCCGTCCCGCCGACGTGCACCCGGCGGGCGGCCGGGTCGACGGCGAGGGCGCCGACGCGCAGCACGGGCGCGGCGGTGCGGCCGCGGCGGCGCAGCAGGGCGCGTACCCGGGCGAGGAGGACGACGTAGCTGAAGGGCTTGGTGAGGTAGTCGTCGGCGCCGGTGTCGAGGCCCTCGGCCTCGTCGTACTCGCCGTCCTTGGCGGTCAGCATGAGGATCGGGGTCTCGTCGCCGGCGGCGCGCAGGGCGGCGCAGACGCGGTAGCCGTTCATGCCGGGAAGCATGATGTCGAGGACGACGAGGTCGTAGTCGGTCTCGGTGGCCCGGTGCAGGCCCTCGACGCCGTCGTGCACGACGTCCACGGCGAAGCCCTCGGCGGCGAGCCCGCGGGCGAGGGAGGTGGCGAGGCGTCGTTCGTCCTCGACGATCAGCAGTCGCATGCCCCCAGGGTGGCAAACCGAAGCTGAAGAACCCTTCAGGTGGCTTCAGGGTGCCTTCAGGATCGTTCAGGCAGCTTGGTCTCCGTCAGCACACAGCGGCAGAAGCCGCCGAAAGCGGGAGGAACCCTCATGAAGCGCAACATCGTCATCGCCGCCGTCGCCACCGCCGCGCTGGTCACGGGCGGCACGGTGACCGCGGTCGCGGTCGCGGACGACGACGGGGCGGAGGCGGCCTCGATGCCGGCGGACGTGCGGGTGGGCGACGACGGCGCCGACGACCGGGACGACCGCGACGACGACGGTGACGGTGACGACCGGGACGACGACGGCAGGGACGACGACGGCGACGGCCGCGCCGAGGCCGAGGCGCTCGCGGCGGCGAAGGTGACCGTCGACGACGCCGTCGCGGCGGCGCTGCAGGAGCGGGCCGGCACGGTGGAGTCGGCCGAGTTCGACGGCGACGACCGCGGCGCCCACCGGTGGGAGATCGACATCCTCGGCGACGACGGCACGTGGTACGAGGTCGCCGTCGACGCCGGCAGCGGCGAGGTCGTCGCCGACCGCGGTGACGACGGGCGCGACGAGGACGCCGACGACCGTAACGACCGCGACGACCGCGACGACCGCAGGGACGACGACGGCAAGGACGACGACCGCGACGACCGCCGCGACGACGCCGACGACCGCGGCGACGACTGATCGCCGCGGACGGAGGCCGGCGCCGGGACCCCGTGGTTCCCGGCGCCGGCCCCGTGCCGTCACCGGCGCTACCCCTTGCCGGTGGCGCGTCCGTACTGCAGCAGCGCCCACGTCACGCAGCCGAAGGAGAGCACGGAGACGACGGAGCGGACGTTGTTCCACCGCACCCACCTGTCTTCCATCCGCTCCCGCACGGCCGCCAGGTCCTTGATCTGGTCGACGGCGCCGGCCGCGTCCAACTCGTCGTTCAGCGGCACGTTGACGGCGAAGGTGATGACGAGCATGGCCGCGTACAGCGCCAACGCCGCGATCACCCACGGCAGCGCCTTCGACCGCTGGTCGCCGTCCGCGCCGAGCAGCAGCCCGCCGGCCAGCAGCAGGAGGACGATGGCGCCGCCGAAGCTGAGGGCGAACCAGCCGTTCATCATCGCCCTGTTCATGTGCTGGAAGGTCTCGACGAAGCTGCGGTCGCTTGCGCGGGCGAGGCCCGGCATCACCGAGTACGACCAGACGTAGAACAGCCCGGCGCTCAGCCCCGTGGTGAGGACGGCCGCGAACAGCACCGCCGTGCGGAGGTCAGACATTCCAGGCTCCTCTCTCGGCCGCCTCGCGCACGAAGTCGGTGAAGTCGCGGGGCGCGCGCCCCAGGGCCTGCCGTACGCCGTCGGACAGGTGTGCGTTGCGGCCGTCGAGGATGCGCGTGAACAGCTCGGCGAAGATCTCGACGAACTCCTCCGGCAGCTGCCCGGCGACCACCTCGCGGAACTGCTCGTGGGTGACCGGCACGTACCGCACCTCGCGGCCGGTGGCCTTGCTGATCTCGGCCGCGGCCTCGCCGAACGTGAGCAGCCGGGGGCCGGTCAGCTCGTACGTGGTCCCACTGTGCCCGTCCTCGGTGAGGGCCGCGACCACGACGTCGGCGATGTCGCGGGTGTCGACGAACGGCTCGGGCACGTCGGCGGCGGGCAGGACGAGTTCGCCGCCGAGCACCGGGTCGAGGAGGAAGTCCTCGTCGAAGTTCTGCATGAACCAGGCGCAGCGGACGACGGTCCACTCCGCGCCGGAGTCCTTGACGACGTCCTCGGCGGGGTGGCATTCGGGTTCGCCGCGCCCGGAGAGCAGCACGAACCGCCGCACCCCGGCGCGTACCGCCGTCTCGGTGAACGCGCGCACGGCGGGGACGGCGGCGGGGTCGGCCAGGTCGGGGGCGTAGGTGAGGTAGGCGGCGCGGACGCCGCGGAGTGCGGGCTCCCAGGTGGCGGGGTCGTGCCAGTCGAAGGGGACCTCGCTGCGGCGGGAGACGGCGCGGACGGCGTGGCCGCGGGCGGCCAGCTGCTGCGCGACGCGGCGGCCGGTCTTGCCGGTGCCGCCGATGACCAGGTTGGTGTGCTGCTCGGTGTTCGTCATATCCCCAGTCAAGCCGCGCCGGGCTGGACGCTCCATGGTTCAGCGGCTCGCCCGCATACGCGAGCGTCTACCCTGGCCCGTATGGACTCGCTCGGCGGACTCCTCGACAGCCCTCGCGCACGCGGCGCGTTCATGATGCGCGCGATCCTCGACCCGCCGTGGTCGGTGCGGATCGTGGACCGGGCGCCGCTGTGCGTCGTGGCGCTGGCGAGCGGCACGGCGTGGGTGACGTACGAGGACGCGGAGCCGGTGCGGATGGACGAGGGCGAGATCGCGATCATGCGCGGCCCCGACCCGTACGTCTTCTCCGACGACCCGGCCACCGAGCCGCAGGCGCTGATCCACCCGGGCGGGCGCTGCGAGACGCCGGACGGCCGCAGCCTCGCCGAGGACATGGACCTGGGCGTACGGACCTGGGGGCGCAGCGGCGACGGCGCGGCGAAGATGCTCATCGGCTCGTACGAGCACACCGGCGAGATCGGCGCGCGGCTGCTGGACGCGCTGCCGCGGCTGGTGGTGCTGCGCCGGGACACCTGGGACTGCCCGCTGCTGCCGCTGCTGGAGGAGGAGATCGTGCGGGACGACCCGGCGCAGGAGGTGGTGCTGGACCGGCTGCTGGACCTGCTGACGGTGGCGGCGCTGCGGGCGTGGTTCGCCCGGCCGGAGGCGCAGGCGCCGGGGTGGTACCGGGCCCAGGGCGATCCGGTGGTCGGCCGGGCGCTGAAGCTGCTGCACAACAACCCGGCGCACCCGTGGACGGTGGCGGAGCTGGCGGTGCGGGCGGGGGTGTCGCGGGCGGCGCTGGCGCGGCGGTTCGCGGAGTTGGTCGGGGAGCCGCCGATGACGTATCTGACGGGGTGGCGGCTGGCGTTGGCGGCGGATCTGCTGCGGGAGCCGGACGCGACGGTGGGCGCGGTGGCGCGGCGGGTGGGGTACGGGAGCCCGTTCGCGCTGAGCGCGGCGTTCAAGCGGGTGCACGGGGTGAGCCCGCAGGAGCACCGCCTGGCCGCGGCGGGCTGACCCGGGCGGGCGGCGGCGTACGGCGGCGGGCGGCGTGCGGGCGTACGGAGCCGGCGGCGCGCGGGGCGTACGGGACCGCCGTCCGGGCGCGCACGGGGAGCGGGTGCACCCGCCCTCTGCCAGTGTCGGAGCATGACCGTCCGCACGGCTGCCCGACGTCTCTCCTGGCCGGCGGTCGGGCCGCCGGTCGCGGCCGTGGTGCTCGCCCTCACCTGGCAGCGTTCGCTCTCCGGCGCCGTCACCGCCGCCGTCGCCTTCTTCCTCGTCTCCGCCGTGCTGGCCGCCGTGCACCACGCGGAGGTGGTCGCCGAGCGGATCGGCCAGCCGTACGGGGCGCTGGTGCTGGCGGTGGCGGTGACGGTCATCGAGGTGGCGCTGATCGTCACGATCATGGCCGACGGCGGCGGGAAGTCGAGCGCGCTCGCCCGCGACACCGTCTTCGCCGCCGTGATGATCACCTGCAACGGGATCGTCGGCCTCAGCCTGCTGCTGGTCGCGCTGCGCCACGGCGAGGCGTTCTTCAGCGCCGAGGGCACGGGCACGCAGCTGGCGACGGTGACGACGCTGGCCGGCCTCAGCCTCGTCCTGCCGACGTTCACGTCGAGCGAGCCGGGCCCGGTCTTCTCGGCGCCGCAGCTGGCCTTCGCGGCGCTCGCGTCGATCGCGCTGTACGGGCTCTTCGTCGCCACCCAGACGGTGCGGCACCGGGAGAAGTTCCTGCCCGTGACGCCCGCCGGCGACGTCATCGACGACCTGGACGACCCGGCGCACCGGCCGTCCCCGCGCGCCGCCCGGCTGAGCCTCGGGCTGCTGCTGCTGGCGCTGGTCTGCGTCGTGGGCCTGGCGAAGGGCGTGCAGCCGGCGATCGAGGACGGGCTCGACGCGGCGGACCTGCCGCGGTCGGCGGTGGGCGCGGCGATCGCGCTGCTGGTGCTGCTGCCGGAGTCGATCGCGGCGGTGCGGGCGGCGGGCCGGGACCGGGTGCAGACGAGCCTGAACCTGGCGTACGGCTCGGCGATCGCGAGCATCGGGCTGACGATCCCGGCGGTCGCGGTCGCGTCGATCTGGCTGGCGGGGCCGCTGAAGCTGGGGCTGGGCGACAACCAGCTGGTGCTGCTGACGATGACGGTGGTGGTGGGGACGCTGACGGTGACGCACGGGCGGGCGACCCTGCAGCAGGGCGGGGTGCATCTGGCGCTGTTCTGCGCGTACCTCGTGCTTGCGGTGATGCCGTAGGCGGCCGCGCAGGGGTCCGCGGCTACGGCTCGGGGAGCCGGCCCGGCGCGGCCGGCTCGTCGGCCTGGAGGAGGCCGTCGAGGATCGTGCCGGCGAGGCCGGCGAAGCGGTCGAGTTCCTCGGGGGTGAGCCGGTCGACGAACAGCCGCCGGACCTCCCGGGCGTGGCCGGGCGCGGCCTCCCGCAGCGCGGCGCGGCCCTTCTCGGTGATCACCGCGTACATGCCGCGGGAGCCGCACCGCTCCCGGACGACGAGGCCGCGCGTCCCCATCCGGGTGAGCTGGTGGTGCAGGCGGCTCTTCTCCCAGCCGGCCGCCCGGCCGAGTTCGAAGACGCGCAGCCGCCGGTCCGGCGCCTCGGAGAGCAGCGCGAGCACCGTGTAGTCCGCGTTGGACAGCCCGCTGCTGGCCTGGAGCTGCTGTTCGAGCCGGGTCCGCAGCAGTTCCAGCATCCGGAAGGACGTCCGCCATGCGCGGAGTTCGCGTTCGGTCAGTACCTGCGGTGCCATGGGGCCATCCTACGGCGAGTTGACGAATCAACTCGTCGGGCTACGCTTGAGATGACACATCAACTCACAAGTTCCGGGAGACCCAGGTGACCAGCTACCACGGGCGTCGCAATTTCCTGAGGGCCTCGACGGCCGCCGCAACGGCGGGCGCCGGACTGTTCGCGGCCGGCCCGGCCGCGACGGCCCGCGGCCGTGACCGGGCGGACCAGGCCGACGACGCCGACCGGGCAGACCGGGCCGAGCGGGCGGAGGCGCCGCCGCGGGGGCGCCGGTACGTCGTCCGGGGCGGCGCGGTGATGTCGATGGACCCCCGCGTCGGCGACTTCGAGGCCGCCGACGTCCTGGTGGAGGGCAAGAAGATCGTCGCGGTCCGGCCCCGCATCGACGCCCGCGGCGCGGAGGTGATCGACGCGCGCGGGCGCATCGTCATGCCGGGCTTCGTCGACACCCACCACCACCAGTTCGAGACCGCGCTGCGCGCGTTCCTCCCGAACGGGCTGCTGCTCGACGACGGATCGGGCTCGCCGAGCGCCGACCCCTCGTACGTCGAGTACGTCCTGGAGCGCTTCGCGCCCGCGTACCGGCCGCAGGACGTCTACCTCAACTCGCTCGCCGCCGGTCTGTCCCAGCTGGACGCCGGCGTCACCACCGTGCTCGACGTCTCCCAGATCCACCACTCCCCCGAGCACAGCGACGCCGCGGTCCAGGCGCTCGCCGACACCGGGCGCCGCGCCGCGTTCGGCTTCTTCGAGGGCGACGGGCGCGCCGGCGCCCGCTACCCCGAGGACGCGTACCGCCTCAGGGACCGGTGGTTCTCCTCCGACGACCAGCTGCTGACCATGGTCATGGGTGGCGAGATCCACCTGCCCGAGGAGGTCTACACCCGCTCCTGGGGCATCGCCCGCGAGCTGGGGCTGCGGATCGCCGCGCACGCCGTCTCCAGCGCGGGGTACCGGCCGATCATCGACGACCTGGCCCGCGGCACCGGCGGGGCCACGGGCGACCTCGGCTTCGGCCCCGACGTCATGTTCATCCACATGACCGGGATGTCGGACCTCGCCTGGCGGAGAGCCCGCGACGCCGGCGTGAGCGTCTCGGTCGCCTTCCCGATCGAGATGACCATGCGGCACGGCATGCCGCCCATCCTCACGATGCAGGAATTCGGCATGGAGCCCTCGCTCAGCTCCGACGTCGAGACCACCATGGCCGCCGACCCCTTCACGCAGATGCGCTCCGCGATGACCATGCAGCGGATGCTCGTCAACCAGATGGTCCTCGAACAGGGCGACTTCACGCCCCCCGACGCCTACCCCGTCCCCGCCCCGGGCACCCCGCCGCTGCTCACCGTCCGCGACGTCCTGCGGTTCGCGACCGTCAACGGCGCCCGGCACCTGGGGCTCGACGGCAGGACCGGCTCCCTCACCCCCGGCAAGGAGGCCGACATCGTCCTGCTGGACGCCTCCGCCCTCAACGTCGCGCCGCTCAACAACGTGCCGGGGGCGGTGGTGTCGCTGATGGACCGCACCAACGTCGACACCGTGATCGTCGCCGGCAGGGTCCGCAAGTGGCGGGGGCGGCTGCTCGACGCGCACACCGGGCACCTGCGGCGCGAACTCGAAGAGTCCCGCGACCACCTCTTCCGCACGGTGGGCATACGCCGGGACCTCTTCGCCTGAGAGGCGGGGTCACCGCCCCGCGTGCTCCTCGGGGGGCGGTGACCCGGGCCGTGGCGGAACCCGGGGCCGCGGCGGGGCCCGGCGTGCTCTCAGTGGTGAAACCCCGGCTGGTGCGGCGCCGGCTTCCCCGCGCCGTCCCGCAGCCGCGCCAGCGCCGCCCGGACGTCCGCCGCCAGCAGCTCGACCTTGTCGTGGCTGATCCCGTGCCTGATCAGCACCCGCTGGACGACGGTCTCCTGCCGCCGCGGCGGCAGCGGGTACGCCGGCACCTGCCAGCCGCGCAGCCGCAGCTGCTCCGTCAGGTCGTACAGCGTGAAGCCCGTGCCGGCCGGGTCCGTCAGCGTCCACGACACGGCCGGCAGGGCGCCGCGCCCGTCGTACAGCAGCGTGAACGGCCCCATGCCGGCGATCTCCCCGCCCAGCCACCGGGCGCTGTCGGACGCGGCCCGGTAGATGCGGCGGTAGCCCTCGCGGCCGAGCCGCAGCAGGTTGTAGTACTGCGCGACGACCTCGCCGCCCGGCCGGGAGAAGTTGAGCGCGAACGTGGGCATGTCGCCGCCCAGGTAGCTGACGCGGAACACCAGGTCCCCGGGCAGCAGGTCGGCGGAGCGCCAGACCGCCCAGCCGACGCCGAGGGGCGCCATGCCGTACTTGTGACCCGAGGAGTTGATGGACGCCACCCGCGGCACGCGGAAGTCCCACTCAAGACCGGGGTGGAGGAACGGGGCGACGAAGCCGCCGCTGGCGGCGTCCACGTGCACGGGCACGTCAAGACCGGTGTCGGCCTGGATCGCGTCGAGTTCGGCGGCGATCTCCTGCACCGGCTCGTAGTCGCAGGTGTACGTGACGCCGAGGATGGCGACGACGCCGATGGTGTTCTCGTCGACGTGATCGCGCAGCTGGTGCGGGCGCAGCCCGGTGGCGTCCGGCTCCAGCGGCACCTGGCGCAGCTCGACGTCGAAGTAGCGGGCGAACTTCTCCCAGCACACCTGCACCGGCCCGCAGACGAGGTTCGGCCGGCCGGCGGGCCTGCCCTCGGCCTCGCGGCGCTTGCGCCAGCGCCACTTGAGCGCGAGGCCGCCGAGCATCGCGGCCTCGCTGGAGCCGGTGGTGGAGCAGCCCATGGTGCTCGCGCCCTGCGGGGAGTGCCACAGGTCGGCGAGGATGTGCACGCAGCGGCTCTCGATGTCGGCCGTCTGCGGGTACTCGTCCTTGTCGACCATGTTCTTGTCGAGGCACTCGTCCATGAGCTGGTGCACCTCGGCCTCGGCCCAGGTGGTGCAGAACGTCGCCAGGTTCTGCGCGGCGTTGCCGTCGAGGGCCAGCTCGTCGTGGATGAGGGCGTAGACCGCGCGCGGGTCGGAGACCGCCTCGGGCATCCGGTACTTGGGCAGCGTGTGCTCGCTGACGGGCATCGCGTAGACGTCGTCGTACGGTGCGGCGACGCCGCGGTCGGTCTGGTGCAGGGCCACGGTGCGGCTCCTCTCGCCTCGGCGCACCCATCGTTGGGTGCCGGCGGCGGCGGGGCGCGGACCGACACGCCGCCGGGGCGCCGGGCGGCGGGCTGCCGGCGTCGAGTGCCCGCCCGCGCTCCTCGCTCGCTGACGGAGCGGCAGGGCGAGCGCGGGCGGGCAGCCGGGGGGCGGCGGGGCCGGCCGACGGGGGGTCAGCGGGAGGTCAGCGGGAGGTCAGCGGGGTGTCAGCCGCCCCAGGGGACCGTTTCGCCGGGCGCCGGGGTCCGGTCCGGGACGGGCTCGTCGAAGGCGAAGTTCGCCGTCGTCTCCTCACCCTCGCCGCTCGCCGTGGCCTGCACCGGGTACGGGGTGCCCCGGGTGGCGACGGAGACGGTGACGTCCTGCCCGTCGTGCTGCCCGGTGACCTGGACGACGGGGGTGCCGTTGACGGTCGTCTCGGAGCCCTTCTGCAGGTTGTCCGCGGTCGTGGAGTCCTCGATGGAGCCGCTGAGTTCGTCGAGGCTGCACACCTTCGCGAGGTCGTCGAGACCGTCGTCCTGGGCCGTGCCCCGGAGGTACGTGCCCGCCAGTTCCTGCGCGTCGTCCGACTGGCCGGACGGGAGGTTGTCCCGCAGCCAGACCTCGTCGGGCTTCACCCACACGTCGTCGCCGTGCCGGATGATCTCCAGGCTGCCGCCGCCGGCGGCGAAGTCGATGGTGCCGACGCAGTTGGCGGAGCGGTCGGCGGAGATGTCGAGGCTGGCCGGGTCGTCGCGGTCGAGGCCCGAGCCCTGCATCTCCATGGTGACGTGCAGGGACCGGGCGCCGTTGAAGGCGTCCCGGGCCTCGGAGGCTATGTCCGCGGCGCTCATGTCCGCGACGCCGTTGTCGTCCTGTGCCGGGGCGGCGACCGCGGTGCCGACCAGGGCGGTCGCGCAGAACGTGGCGCCCAGGGCGCCGAGGATCGCTTTCCTCGTACGGGGCATCGGACTTCCTTCCGGGAGGAAACAGCAACGCCAAAATCGTACATTCAGGGCAAAGCGGTCGCACGACCGGAGCAGCACCGGGCGTACGCGTCCGGCCGGGCCACGCCCGGCGGCGTCGGCCTTCAGCGCTCGTCCCGGGCGGTGCGCCGGCGGACGTCGGCCATCAGCTTGTCCAGCAGTCCGGTGAGCGTGCTGCGCTCGTGCGCCGACAGGCAGGCGACGAGCGCGGCCTCCCGGCCGAGCACGGCGTCGACGGACCGTTCGATGAGCGCGTGACCTTCGGCCGTCAGGCCGACCAGGACGGTACGGCGGCCGGTGGTGCCCGGCGTCCGCCGGACGAGGCCGTCGCGCTCGGCCCGGGCGACGCGCTGGGAGATCGCCCCCGCGGTGACCAGGGTCCGCCGCGCGATCTCCCGGGTGCTGAGGGTGTAGGGCGGTCCGGAGCGGCGGATGACGGACAGCAGGTCGAGGGTGGCCGCGTCGATCCCCGCCTCGCGCAGCACCCGGTTGCGGTCGTCGGCGAAGAGCTTGGCCACCCGCCACAGGGGGGTGACGATCTCGATCGACTCCGTCGGGGTGCCCGGCCGTTCCCGCTGCCAGGCGGCGGCGATCCCGGCGGCGGAGTGGGCGGGCTCGGGGTCCCCCGGTGCGCCGGCGGCGTCGGCCACGGTGCGATCCCCTCTCCTCGTCAGTTATGTTTAGACCTAAACGTACCAGTGACCAGGAGGACGCCATGACCCGCACCGTGCTCGTCACCGGAGGCACCAGCGGAATCGGCCGTGCCGTCGCCGAGAGGTTCGCGGCCGACCAGGCCGAGGTCTTCATCACCGGCCGCACCCCCGGCACCGTCGAACAGACCGCCAAGGAGCTGGGGGTGCACGGCGTCGTCTGCGACGCCGCCGACCCCGGCCGGGCCGAGGCGTGCGCCGCCCGCCTCGGCACGCTGGACGTCCTGGTCAACGCCGCCGGCGGGCTGCCCCAGCCCACCGGCGACGACGAACCACCCCTGGACGCGCTGCTCGCCCAGTGGCACGCCAACCTGAGTCAGAACCTGCTCACCGCGGTGCTCACCACGGCCTCGGTGCAGGACAAGCTCACCGGCGGCAGCTCCGTCATCAGCATCGGCTCGATCGGCGCCGAGCGCCGTGGCGGATCGTACGGAGCGGCAAAGGCCGCGCTGGCCGCGTGGAACGCCTCGCTGTCCGCCGAGCTGGCGCCCCAGGGCGTCACCTGCAACGTCATCTCCGCGGGCTACATCTCCGGCACCAACTTCTTCCACGGCGGGCTGAGCGACGAACGCCGCCGCACGCTCGTGGAGGAGACCCACAACAAGCGCGCGGGCACGGTCGACGACATCGCCCAGACGGCCCACTTCCTCGCCTCACCGGGAGCCCGCCACCTCACCGGCCAGACCATCCACGTCAACGGAGGCGCCTTCACCACACGCTGACACCGGGTCACGCCGCCCGGCGCGGGGCGTCCTCGGCCACCTGGTCAGCGGCGCTTTCGCCCCGGGCGCCGCCGGTGTCCGGGTTCCGGTCGGAACCGTATCCCTTTCCGCGCAGACGGACCTGACGGTGGATCACGGCATAGGCTGAGGCCGGCGGTGGCCCAAGGGGGGCGGGGGAGGTTCCGGTGGGTGGGGAATGGGCGGCGACGGTGCGTCCGGGGGAGCGGATCGGGCCGTTCACCGTACTCGCGGAGTTGGCCAGTGGGGGGATGGGCCGGGTGTATCTGGCCCGTTCTCCGGGCGGTCGCACGGTGGCGGTGAAAACCCTGCTGCCCGCGGCCGGCGGGGGTACCGCGCCCGACGACGCGGACCGGCGGCGTTTCGCCCGTGAGGTGGCGCTGGCGCGGCGGGTGCAGGGGGTGTTCACGGCCAGTGTCGTCGATGCCGATGCTGAGGCGCCTGTTCCCTGGATGGCGACGGAGTACGTTCCGGCGCCGTCGCTCGGGTATCTGGTGGCGTCGCACGGTCCGTTACCCGCGGACGGGCTGCACTGGGTGGCGGCCGGGATGATCGAGGCGCTGGTGAGCATCCATGCCGCCGGCCTGGTGCATCGCGACGTCAAGCCGTCCAACGTGCTGCTGCCCGAGGACGGCCCCCGGGTGATCGACTTCGGGATCTCGCAGGCTGCCGACATCACCCGTAGCACGTCGGCCCTGGGGACCATCGCGTTCGCCGCGCCGGAGCAGGCCCGAGGTGAGGCGACCACGACCGCGTCCGACGTGTTCTCCCTGGGCGCCACGCTGTTTCATCTGGCTACGGGACGCAGTCCGTACCGGAACATGGGGCAGAGCACCGCGATGGAGCAACTGGTCCGGGCTGCGGAAGGCGACCTGGATCTGGCCGGCCTGTCCGGCGGACCCGGGGCCCTGATCGGGCCCTGCCTGGCTCTGGACCCCGCGGACCGCCCCGCACCCCACGAGCTTCTGACCCGGGTCGGCGACGTCATCGCCGCCCGCCCGCAGGCCCGCGGCGCCACCGACTGGCTCCCGTGGCCCTGGTCCGACGCGATCGCGCAACACCGGCGCCGCAGTACCGAGGAGGCGCACGCAGCCGAGCGGCGCATCGACCCCGGCGCGGCCACCGAGCGCACCCCGCGCGCTGCGCCCCGTACGCGCCGGACGCCCGCGGGTGCACCGGGGTCCGCGCCGGCCCGGCGGGGCCGCCACGTCGGGCTCGGGGTGTCGCTGGCCGTGGCGGGGTCCCTTGCCGCCGGCGGTGGCATGTACGTCTTCCAGGACGACGGGGGCGCCACGCCGGATCCGGTGCGGCAGGACCTGCGGCTGGCCCTGGTGGAGCAGAGCGAGCAAGGCGAGTGCACCGACGCGCTGCCTCCGCCCACGTTCTACTCGGCTCAGCTCCGTACCTGCTACCAGATCTCGACCCGGACCGGGGACCGGATGAGTGTCGTACGGCTTCGGGATGTCAGCGCCGCACCGGACGAGAACGTCGGGGGCGGCTGGGTGATCCGTATGACGTTCCGGGACGCCGACGCCGAGCGGTTCGCGGCGCTTTCCCAGCGTGCGGTGAACCGCACGCCTCCGCAGAACCAGATCCTGGTCGTCCTGGGCGACCGGCTCCTCAGCGCCTCCGCCGTCGCCGAGGTCATCACCGAAGGCAGGGTGAACATCACCGGCGACTTCACCGAGAACGAGGCGAAGGACCTGGCCGCCGATCTCGGCGCTCAGTAGGCGGCGCTCGGTGCCAACGACTGAATGGACGCCGTCGTCGGCAGATCTTCCGCCCCTGACCTGCGGCGGTTGCTCATCCGGGCGAACCGGCAGATTACTGGAACGGAGGTTTGGGCCACCATGAGGGAGATGCCTTCCGATGCCGCGGCCGATGAGGCCGACCGCGACACCGGCCCGGTTGCCGGAAGCGGTGCGCCGGTCATCCTGAGCAACGAGCCCGGTTCGTTCGCCTGGGGTGTCCTGGCCGAGCGCCACCCGGCCCTGATCCAGCAGGTACGAGACGCCTTCCCCTACGGCCGCCGACAGCACGACGCGCTCGACGCCCTGTTGGACGAGATCACCAACGGTGTCGTCGAACCGCTCCCCCGCGCGGAGCACGATCACGGGACCTGGTCCGACCGGGGGCGCGGTCGTTTTGGGCAGTCGTGGTTCGACGTCCCGTTCCTGTGGGCCGAGAGCTACTTCTACCGCAGGCTCCTCGGCGCCGTCGAATACTTCGGCTCCGGTCCGTGGCAGGGCATCGACCCCTTCGCCCCCTTCAAACAGGCCGAACTGAGCGGTACGGCGGTGGACGAGGAACTACGGGCCCTCGACGCACTCGCCGACACACCGGCCGACCAGCGGGCCGCCACACTGCTCCACGCCGCGCTCTGGGGTAACCGCGCCGACCTGGGCTTCCGCGTGACCGCGGCGGAGCCGACCGCCGACGATTCTGCCGATGGCCTGGTCGCCGACGACAGCGCCCTGCTCTGGCGACTGCTGCCCGCCGGAGCCCTGGCCGCCATCGCCGTGGTGGCGGACAACGCGGGGCGAGAACTGATCCCGGACCTGGTCCTCATCGACCACCTCCTCGAACAACGGCACGCCGAGCAGGTCGTACTCCACGTCAAGCCGACCCCGTACTACGTCTCCGACGCGACGACATCGGACTTCGTCGCCTGCCTCCGCCGCCTCACCCAGGCGCCCGGTGAAGCCGGCAGGATCGGCGCGCGCCTGTGGGCGGCCACCGCGACCGGGCGCCTGGAGGTACGTGCCCACTCCTTCTTCTGCGCTCCGCTGCCGTACGAAGAGATGCCCGGGGACCTTCGCGGGGAGTTCGAGGCCGTCTCACTCACGATCTTCAAGGGAGACCTCAACTACCGCCGCCTCGTCGACGACCGGAAGTGGGACGCCACGACACCGTTCGCGGACCGCACCGCCTACTTCCCGGGCGCGGTCACGGCGCTCCGCACCCTGAAGTCCGACGTCGTCGTGGGCCTGGCCCGGGGAACTCCGGAATCCCTCGAACGATCAGGCGCGGCCTGGCGGACCAGCGGTACCCACGCTCTGATCCAGGTTCGAGAGTAGAACCCGGCCAGAGTTCACAGGTCGGTCACGCCGCCTGGAGCGGGGCGTCCTCGCGCCATTTGAGGATCAAGTGCGGACTCCACAACCCTGACCTGCTCGTTTGTCACGATCACGCTGCTGACCAGGAAGAGTCGCCTTCGACGTTCTCTACTGGTCAGCAGCGTTTTCGACCCCCGCGTGCACTCGTTGTGCACCGTCTCCGAGCTTCGGCGACGCACATGGCCCAGAGGCAGCCCGGCCGACAGTGCGCCGAGCTGCCGCCGGCCGGTGCGGTTATCCGACGACCTGGAAGCTGAAGCCGCGGTTGCTGTACTGGCCGTTGCTGTTGCCGGTGACGATGACGATCCGTCCGGTTTCGATGACGGCGGCCTGGGTGTTGTCCAGGGTGTACCAGCCGTCTCCCCAGATGTTGGAGGTGACGCTGGGCAGGGTCGTGAAGGCGTTCTGGAAGACGATGGCGTAGCGGCCCGTGCTCTCCCGGGTCACCCAGAAGTCGCCGCTGCCGCTGACGGCGTTCCCTTCGGCGTCGACGTTGCCGAACACCAGCCGCCGGCCGACCGTGGTGCCGCCGCCCTGGCCGGAGCCGGCGGAGGAACGGCCGGCGGTGCGCCTGAGGCCGACCTGCTGTCCGTAGTCGTTGCGCAGCCAGATGCGGCGCTCCTCGCCCAGCCCTTGGAGGTCGAGGTTGTCGAAGACGTGGCTGTCGTCTCCGGGGTTGACGGTGACGGTGGCGCGCTCCAGGCACCAGCCGTCGGTCCCGAGGTAGCGGAGGTAGGCGGGGTAGCGGTCCAGGTCCTCGGTGGTCAGCTGCGGCTTGCGGGGGTCGTTGTACACGGCTTGGTCGACGTTGGCGCCGTCGCCGAGGACGAACTCGTCGGTTGCGCCCTGTTCGAGGTCGTTGGCCGGGGTCTCCAGGACGAACTCGCGGCCGGCGATGCCCAGGTAGAGCGTTCCGCTGTCGGTCTTGGCCTCGGCGATGTCCGCGGTGAGGATCCTCGCGACGATCTTGGTGATGTCCGCCATGACGGCTGGCTCCTTGCCTCGGTGCGGCGGTCCCTGCCCGGACGGGCCCCGGGAGCGATGCCGCCACTGTCTGTCACGGACAGCGTTGCCAAGGGCGCGGAGAGTGAACCTCTCCCGGTGAAGCGCACCCGCGCCGGCTACCGCCCGGCGTGCACCCGCAGCGCCCCCGGATCACGCACGCACCAGTGTGCCCCGGTGCACCACGAGTCCACTCCTTGATCGGGTTTGGCTGCCGTGGCGGTCAGAAAACGGGCCCGCTCGTTCGGGGCGTGGGTGGCGGTGGTGCCGCGCCTGCTGGGCAGGTCAGTGCTCCTCGTCGTGCCGCCGGACACGGTCGCCGTGCGTGTCGCAGGGCAGTTCGTCCGCCGAGCCGAAGTCCTCCTCGTACTCGTGCGTCATCTGCTTCTCGACCTCGGCCATGGCGGTAGGCCCGATCTTGACCATGCCGTCGAAGGGGTGCTCCAGATCGCGGATGAGGATCAGCGTGCTGGCCATCAGCACGGTGATCACGACGAACGTGGTGATCTCCGCGCCGTTCTTGCGGCGCGGCAGGGTGAACGCGACGGCGATCACCATCAGCGCGAGCAGGACGAGCACGAACCAGTACACCGGGCTCGGGATGGCCTGCTCCGCCTCCGCCAGCCGCCGCTCCCGCGCCTTCGACCGGTCGTCGTCCGCCGACAGCAGCGTGGCGAAGAGCGCGTCGCCGGGGCCGATCTCGCGCAGTTCCTCGCGGAACGACGTCGACCACACCGCGGGGGCGTCCGACACCTCCTGGCGGGCCATCGCCGGCCAGTCCTGGTGGCGTACGGCACGGGCGTAGCACACGGCGGCGCCCTGGAGGTGCTGCCGGTGCTCCTTGGACGTGTAGTCCGCCGCCTCGAACAGATGGTCGATGGCGTCTGCTTCGGAGCGGGCCGCCTCGTCGGCCTTGTTCTGCGAGTTCGCGGCGGTGACGAGGGAGAACGCGAGCACGAGCACCGTCAGCGTCTGCAGCGGGCTGACGAGGTCCTTCACGCTGACCGTCGCCTCGTCTTCACTGGTGAGACGGCCACGCAGGAACTGGTTGAGCCCGATGCCCACGACGAGGGCACAGACGGCGACGACGATCGTGGCGATCAGCATCCGGCGGGCCCTCCCTGGGCAGCGGTACGGCCGGCACACGGGCGCCGCGAAGCGCGCCGCTCCACCAAGATCATCACGTGCTCGCCCGCCGGGCCCCCGGGACCAAGCCACCGCGTCGCGAACAATCACCCGATAAGGCGGCAGCCGCCGCCACACGGGGGCAGTGGCCCGGTCTTCACCGGCCGTCTCCGCTCGCCAGGTGCCCGCGGTCGCCGACGAGACCGCCGCCACCGGCGCCAGCGGCGTCACCACCGCCACGTCCGGGGCCGGGTCGACGCCACCCGTCGGACGTACCCGGGTGTGCGGGACATGGACAGACGTGATCCCTCGGAGGCTCGACAAACGGGGAGCGCCGCCTTGGCCGGGGTACGGCCGGGGCGACTCAGTAGATGGCTGCCTGGTGTCAGATCCCGTCTGCGACTTCGCCGACCAGGGCGGTGCCCACCGGGAGGGCGCGGTTCAGCCGGATCGCGCAGTGGGCAGACGGGCGCAGGCGCGGCGCACAAATTTCCTATCACTCACCACTTAGAGTGAGGGATCTTGTACTCTAAGTGAGTTAATTTCTACGATGGAGTGACCATCACTACCACCCAAAAAAGGGGAGAAAGTGGCCACTCTGCGTGTCGGATCAGGAAAGACTGCTCCCGGCGAAAGCTGGCAACTCTACGGCCAGGAGGGCGTGTACATCGACGTGGACACCTCGGCCGCCAATTTCTCCGGCAACCCCGTCTACCACGCCTCGATCTACTCCACCGGCGGCAACCAACTCTGGACCCATGGCGCCCACGGCATCTACAACGTGACCGCAACCGGCTTCCGCCTCTACCTGCGCTGGGTCGACGACGCCAAGCGCGGCGGCAAGCAACTCACCCCTGACACCTGCCGAGAGTTCGGCTTCCACGTCGCCTGGAGCGGCATCGACGAGCCGTAGACAGTCCAACGGCGTCCTACAGCTCGGCTGCGCCAAGCCCTCACGTAGCCCGGCCCCGCTCAGGGACCGGGCTACCGCTCTGCCGGCCACCAAAAGCCGCAGGTCGAGGACACGCTGATGCGGCAGATGCCGGTCCGGGTGCCTATGGGGAAAGCAATGCAGTCAGTCGTCAGCCGCGGCCGGCTTCCACAGCCAGTCGGGGGTGGTGCCTTCCCGGCCAGGCCACCCACACCCGCGCACGGTTCCTGACCGGCGTCCTGCACTACACCTCCGCGCCCCGCGTGCACCCCATCCTCAACAGGATCACCCCGCGCACTCGCCCGGTCGAGCACGACCGCCCACACGGGCATGCCGATCACGCGATCGGCCACCCCCCCTCGTCCGCGAACAGCTCGACCATGTGCAGCCCGACCCCGCCCCCGTCATCCGGCGTGCGCGGCTCCGGGCCGCTCGTCGGAGGCGTCGTGCACCTTGATACGCACCCCGCCGTCCAGCCGCAGGTACCGCGTCGCGACCTCCCGCCCCCGCACACGGGCGTGCACCACCGCATTGGTGACCAGTTCCGAGGCCACCAGGACCGTCCGCTCCTCGATCCCGGCCAGATCCCACCGGGCCAGCGCCTTACGCATCTGCGACCGCGCCAGCGCCACACACCGCGGATGCCGCCGCCATTGCCACCTCATCACCGACCCAGCGGGGGGATTCGGCTGGTGGGGAATGGAGTCAGACATCGTGCATCGCCTCATAGATGAGTTCGGGAAGAGCGTCCATCAGGAACCGGGCACCTACAGCGACTTCGGGCTTCACTGTCCTCCCCAGACCCCGCTCGTGACCATCCCGTCCCACCGGCAAATTCCGTACAGAACCTGCCGGTTCAACCGGAACGAAATGCACGTGCGGCGCAAGCGTGTCAGGCGATTACTGTGCTGCGTAGAGTCCTCGAACATCATCCTGAGGAGGGGCCCGATGGCCGCGAAGCCGCGTAGTCAGAAGCAGGAGTAGGCACAACTCGCCCGGGAGTTACGCACCCAAGGACAGACCTGGGCGACAGTGGCAGAGGAGTTCATCCGACGCTACCGTGTCTACGCCCGCGTGGCTTTCCGTCTTGCGCATTGCTGGAGTCAGCGCGAGGCCGCTGATGACTGGAATTCCCGGTGGCCTGACGAGCCCAAGACCATCAAGAACTTCTCAGCCTGGGAATTGTGGCCAGCGTCAACCGGTCTGAACGCCACCCCACCAGTGCGTGTCCCCGGCCCTGAGGGTATAGCCCAACGCGAAACCAATCAGAATCTCTCCCTCGTAGGCTGTAACCAAGTCGAATCCAGGACGGTCAAACTGGTTGCGCACGCGTCCAGCAAAGGCGATGGGTTTCTGACGACCGGCAGGCTCGACGTCGTAGGCGTCCGTCAACACGCCCCCTGGATCATCCCTTGACCTGGTGGTTTGAAAGCAGCCTGCCACACCCTCGGGTGAAGGAAGGTGGCACGCGAAGACGGCGTCCGGGCTGAATAGGCACCGGCCCGGCCATCCACACCCTCGCCGGGTCTCGGTTGCCGAGAAAGGGCAAGAACCTTGCGCACACGCACCAAGCTGCTCCTGGCCGCGGGCGGCATCGCCTCCGCCGGCGCCACCGTCGCCGGGGTCGCCGTCGCGGCCGACCCCACCGACAACGTCAAAGCCCCCTACGCCCAAGCCGCTGTCGCGGTCAACACCGACGGCACGATCAGCCGGCAGACCGACACCATCGACGCGGTCACGAAGACCGCCACCGGCCGGTACTGCATCACGCTGGCACCAGGCGTCGAAGCCGCCCGGTCCGTTCCGGTCGCCACCCTGCACAATGGTGCCGACTGGCGCAGCGAGATCTACGTCCAGCACCAGCACAGCTCCTGCGCGGACAACGCGATCCGCGTCACCACCGGCACCAACGGCGCAGCGAAGGACCAACCGTTCTACGTGGTCATTCCCTAACCCGCGCCCCCAGCAGCGCCCTCGCCCCGGGCCTCCGGGGCGAGGGCGCCGCCATCGTGGGACCGGCCCCCGGCCGCCCCTGCGACCACCTCGCCGATCTCAGCAACAAGATTCACCACGAACCCCAGCTTCGCCCCCGCCACCATTCTCTGGAGCCTTCATCCACGGCGAACACGCCCCGGGAGGAGGCAACCGCCACTGTCCACGTGTGCCGTACCGCATCCGCCGGTGACCGCAGCCAGACCAATCACTCGCCAGGTGACAGTCAGCGCAGGCTGCCGGGCGAGCAGGCTTGCTGAGGACGCTCACCTGGCGAGTGCACTGCCTTCAGCACCGGTCAACGAGCGGCTTCCCCCGTTCGGGTGCACACTCAAAGCAGAGCAAGGGCACTCCCCACCTCTTTGAGTGAGGACACCATGGTCGTCATAGCCGTGCTCCTCCCCGGGCTGATGATGCTGCTGATGCTGGGAATGGATCTCTTCGAGAACGTCCTGTTCCGACCACCCGAAGCGCCACCGAAAACCAGCGACGACCACCCGGACCCACAGCCCGCCCGCAGGCCACCGACCGAGCGGCCCAAAAGAGCGAGTGAGAAGCGGCGAAAAAGGGCATTCCGGGATGGATGGAATTGTTCACTCACCAGCACGGAAAGCTCTCCGGAGTTTGGAGGGCCTGGGCAGGCATGGCAGAGCCCTGGGGACGGGGCGATGAGGTCGGTCTCCAGGGCTCTCGGGGTCGTACGAGGTGAAGCTCGTTCACCAGCCGATGGTCAGCAAGGTGTTCGGGCGAGCGACCCGGGCGCCGGCCGTGAGTGAGTCGTCTGCGGTGGTGGCCGGGTAGGCGGTGATGACGGGGTGAGGGGGCCGCTGTGCATCCCAGCGGTGCAGGAGGTCGATCACCTGGGCGGTGAGCTTGTCGGCGTCCGGGCCGTGGGCTGCAAGGCCCAGTTCGTCGGCGTCGTCGCTGACCGGGCGGGCGGTCAGGTAGGCGAGGGTGCCGCCGTCGTACAGGGCGGCGCCGGACCAGCGGACGGCGGGATTGGCCAGGCCGAGGTCGCGGGCGGCCGGACCGGTGGACAGTTTGCCGAAACTGAGGCCGGTGTCGATGGTGGCCAGCCACAGGTCGAGGTGGGCGGCCATCTCGTCGTGGCGGACGTGGATGCCGGTCCACTGCTGGTGGGCGGTGTGGGTGAGGGCCTGGGCCAGGGCGGTCTGGTCGGGGTGGTCCTCGGCGTCGATCTTGAGGATGACGTCGTCGGCGAGGCGGACGTGGATCTCGCCCATCTCGGCGGCGCCGCGCAGGGGGACGAACCCGCAGACGGCCGCGTTGGTGCTGACCATGCGGTCTTCTTCGGTGCGGGTGAAGGCGAGGGAGCGGGTCAGGCCGCTGCCGTGCAGTCGCATGGGCACGACGAGCCGTCCGCCGGGGGCGAGTTGGGTCCACCAGGCGGCCGGGATGTCCCAGGCCCCGGCCGTAACGATGATCCGGTCGAACGGCGCGTGGTCGGCGTCGCCGAGGGCGCCGTCGCGGCATACGACGGTGACCTGCTCGTATCGGGCCTCGGCCAGGTGGGTGCGGGCGCCTTCGGCAAGGTCGTCGTCGAGTTCGATGGTGATCACCTTGCCGCGCTCGCCGACGAGTTCGGCGAGCAGGGCGGCGTTGATGCCGGTGGCGGCGCCGATCTCCAGCACGCGCTGGCCGGCGGTAACTTCGAGCTGTTCGAGCATCGTGGCGACGATGTTGGGGCTGGAGGCGGACGAGAGCGCGGTGCCGTCGGCGGCGCGCTTGGTGACCACCTGCTTGGGCGCGTACGCCGTGGCGAGGTCCACCTCGGGCAGGAACATGTGCCGGGGCACGGTACGGAAGGCGTCCTTGACTGCCTCGGTGCGGAAGGTGCCCAGGCTGTCAATCTTGGCGACGAGGGCATCGCGGAGGGAATGCGGGTCTGCAGTCGGCGCGGGGGTGGTGTCCATGGTCACTGGCCTGACTGTAGTGGGCTGAGCAGGGGCGGTGCCGGCACCTCGCAGGGCCTGGAGGGGCTCCGTCTGATGATGGAAGACGACGCGGCTCGCGGCGGTGGCGAGCGCAGCCTGTTGCTCGGCGGAGATACCGAGGCGGTTGAAGGCGAAGAGCACGTGGTCGGTGAGGATCGCGCGGATGCCGCGTGTCAGCCCTCCGTGGCGGCCGAGATCGGCGAGTGCGCCTCCGGCGTCTTCGTACGCCGAGGGCCAGGCCGGGGTCTGGGTGAGAGGGCTGCCGGGGCTGTCGTCGGCGGCGGCGAGGAGCGTCTGGACCGCTGCCACGGTCCGTACGGACGGTTCCGGTGTACCGGTGGCGGCGCGGTGTTCGGCGACAGTGGCCCAGATGTCGCCCTGTTCGTAGAAGTCCTGGCCGGCCGCCTGGATCATGCGGGTGGCCAGCCGCAGGCCGATTTCGCGACGCTGGTCGGGCCCGCCACGGGTGCGGGCGAGGTGGGTGAGGATGTGGCGGCTGTCGGCGTGGAAGAGGCGGTGGGCGATCTCCATAGCCCTCTCGCCGCCGAAGCGGTAGGTCTCCGGTTCGTACACCGTGCCGTCGGCATGTGCGTGCAGTTCCGGGGCCGCGGTCAGCTGGGTGATAAGGGCGGCGGTGTCCTCGTCACGGCTGGGGGCGGGCTGAAGGCGTAGGCGCCAGGTTTCGCGCTTGCGGATGTACCACCACGCGGTGATTGCTTGGTCGTCCTCGGCCTGGGCCAGCAGCGGCAGGAGGTGGTGGGTGGCCAGGTGTTCGGCGGCCTGCCAGGTGTCGCTGGACAGGTTGATCTGCTGCCAGGCGGGGCTGTGTTGGTCGCTTGTCACGGTTCGTCCTCGGGTTAGTCGATCAACAGGCAGGTGGGCCAGCCGCTGGTGGTGCCGGTGGCGATGCTGTGCAGGGTCAGGGCGATGCCTGCGCTGCCCTCGATGAGTCCGGGCGCCTGCTCGGGAGCGGTGTCGCGGGCGTGGTCGAGGAGGCGGGCCAGCAGGCGATCGAGGCGGTGTGCGATGCGGGGGTTGGTGGCGTCGGCTGCGGCGTGCCAGGCCGTTGCGACGATTCCGGCCCAGCCGTGGCACAGGGCGGGGTCGGTGATGCGGGCGAGTTGGACGGGGTCAGACAGGCAGCGGGCGAGGGCGTCCTCGGCCGCGTGCTGGCGGGCGGTGTCACCGAGGGCGAGGGCGGCGAGTTGCTGGGCGCGGGCAATGCCGGGAGTGCCGTAACACCAGGAGGGACGGGCGGGTCCGTCCCGGTGGGGGCGGCCGTCCTCCAGTTCGCCGAGGGTGATCCGCTCGGGCCACCAGGGTCCGGCGGCCGACGACTGCCTCCAGGCGTCCAGGTGGCGGCAGATGGTCTCGATGGCCTCGGCGTGCCCGTCGACGGTGACGGCCTCGCGCATCGCGAGGGCGAGCAAGGCCACGCCTGCGGTTATGCCGTGGGCCATGCCGAGGTTGGCGTGCCCGTGGGCGAAGGCGGAGGAGTCGTGTGTCCTGGCGGGAAGATCGGTGGTCCACCAGCCTGGTGCCCGGATTCCGGCCGGGTCGTCGGCCGGGATGGGCCGGGTGAGGCGGACCAGGTAGGCGAGGACGCGGCGGATCAGTTGGCCTCCTGGGTCGCGCCTGAGCAGGTAGGCGCCGAGCCCGGTGAGCCCGCGGGTGAGGTCGAATTCGTACTGCGAGGGCCGGCGGGCGGCGTCCATCCGTGCGGCGGCGGCCGTCAGGCGGGTGTGGACGAGCTGGGCGACAGCGGCGTCCAGGTGGGCCAGGGCGCCCAGGTAGCGGCCGGGGGCGGCGAGGTGGAGGGTGAAGCCGATGGCGGGGGCGCCGAACCACAATCCGGCCCCGGCCCCGGCGGTCAGGTCGTCGCGGGTCGCTTGGGTCAGCCACGCGTGCACCGGCTGGATGCTGCCGACGCCGTGCTGGGCGCGCAGGCCGTGCAGGACGGCGACGCCGGCGGCGCCCTTGGAGAGCGACTGGTCGCGCCAGCGTGGGCTGTCGGGCCGGACATCGTCGCCGTAGTCTGCGTCCGGCGGCATGGCCAAGGCGTCGGCGAGTTCGGTGGCGACGGCTGCGGCGTGGTCGCGCAGGGCTGCCGTGGTCGTGGTCTTCAGCATGGTCACCGGTCACCTCCCTGGTGTTGTCGATCGGTGTGGCGTGCGGCGCTGGCCAGGGCGACAGCCCGGGCCAGCTTGTAGGTCGTCGCCTCCCGCGCTTCCTCGAATGCGTGGGCTCGGACGTGATGCAGGTGCAGCAGCGAGCCGAGCACCGTCGCCGGAGCCGGGGGCTTGCCGGAGACGGTCAGGCGGGCGGTGTAGTCGGCTGCCGCCTGGGTGCGGGCAGCCCAGGCGGCAGCGAGGCTGCTGCCGTCCGGCAGGTCCTGAAGTGCCCCGTCGCGGGCAAGGTGCAGTGTGTGGCGGCGCATCTGGCGGTCCTGGGCACCGGCTCCGTCGGCGTACTGGGGGTGTTCGAGCAGCCAGCCGAGCCCCGCTTGCCGGCCGCCCATGACGGCTGCGGCGAGGTCGGCGATGCTCGCGGCGGTCAGAGCCTGTGGCGGGATCTCCAGGTGGGCGGCCAGGAAGGCGAGCTGGGCGAGGACGGCCGCGGAGTCGGCGGCGAACAGATCCTCGGCGGCGTCCATGTCCGCCCCCGTGCCGTAGCGGCCGGTTTCGGGCCGGTAGGTGTCGAAGGCGATCTCCCCGGCCAGGCCCGCCTGCCGCAGGCGTGCCGCCCAGGCCACGAGGTGCCCGGCGGCCTGTTCGGTGTCGACGTCGCGTACCCGCAGGCGCAAGTGCGGCCTGGGGCGGCGGTAGCGGACGAACCACCATCGTGGCGGCTTCTCCCAGCGAGCCCAGAGCGTGGGAAGGTGCCGGATGAGAATGTCGCCCATCGTCTCGCTCGGGCCGTACAGCTTCGCGAACACCACTCCTTCCCCGGCCCGGCCGACGGATTCCGGCGGCGGGACGGCGAAGAAGGAGGGGGCCGCCGCAGGCGGCGCCGTCGGGGTCAGCGGGAAGACGATCTCGTGGGCACGGCCGCCGCACCAGCTGTGTTCCGTGTCGTCGGGCGCCTCGGTCACGGTGACCGGTCTGTCGGCGGCGTGCAGGTGGGAGCGCAACACCGCCCGGTCCATGGCCTGGTCCAGGTTCAGCCGTAGACGGCGGTCGCCGTCCCCCACCGCGATGCTGGCGGGCAGGTGCCTGACGTCGCGGAGCGTCTGCCAGGCCGCCGCCCACCGGTGAGCCCGGGCGTTCTGTCCGGGGAGGTCGGCCGGGTCGATCCGCCACTGGGCGGGGGCGAGGATGCTGCGTCCGTAGCGCACGCGCGGCAGGTGGGGCAGGCAGGCGGCGGTGCCCCAGTCGAACGCGGTGACCGCCGGGTGGGTGGAGCGCGGGATCTCCAGTAGCAGTCTCGCCAGCTGAGGCATGGTGTGCCGGGCTCCGGCGTGCGGCAGCATCGGCTCGATCACCCGCCGCCGGGAGCGGGAGAGGACGTACAGGCGCGTGGAGTCCGCGGCGACGGCCAGGTCCGTCACCGGGATGTGGCGGTCGCCGTGGCGGTGCTCGGCCAGCGAGATGACGTGGTCCAGTACGGGCATCACGCGCAGGACGTTCTCGCTGCCCACGTGCCGCGGCGGGTATGCCCTGAGCACAAGGGCAAGGTCCCGACCAGCGCACACGGCAAGGGCAAGCGCTGGCAGGTCCGGTACCGCGACTCCAGCGGTGAGCAGCGGGCCGTGAACTTCGACCGGAAGGTCGACGCGGAGGCGGCGGCGGACTCCATCGGCAATGATCTGCGGCAGGGCACCTACATCGACCCGGGTGCCGGGAAGATCACCCTGCAGCGGTACGCCCAGCAGTGGCTCGCAGCCGCGACCGCCGGGATGGGGACCGTGGACGCCTACGAGGGAGTGATCCGCAACCACATAGAACCCCACCTCGGACGTTACGAACTGCGCTCGCTCCCGCAGCCGTCGCTCATCCAGGGATGGGTGAAGAAGCTGCAAGAGGCCGGGCTGGAGGCGTCCACGATCGCCTGGGCCGCCTCGATTCTCACGGCGATCCTCGACGCTGCGGTTGATGACGGGCTGATCGTCAAGAACCCGTGCAAAGCGAACTCGGTCAAGCTGCCGAGGAAGCCGAAGAAGAAGATCGTTCCGTGGAGCGTCGAGCGTGTCCACGCCGTCATCGACCATCTGCCCAAGCGCTTCCAGGCGGGTGGGAAGCTCACCTTCGGCTGCGGTCTGCGACAGGGTGAAGTCTTTGGCATAGGCATCGATGACATCGACTTCCGCAAGCAGCTCGTCCGGGTGAACCGGCAGATCAAGCTCGTCCGGTCGACGATGGTCTTCGCTCTGCCCAAGGGCGACCGGGTGCGGGAGATCCCACTGCCGGAAGAGGTGGCCGAGGTGCTGAAGCAGCACATCAAGGGGTTCCCGCCGAAGCAGCTCGCCCTGCCGTGGCGGACGCCCGACGGCGAGAAGCGCACGTACCGGCTGCTCTTCACCACGGACGAGGGCAAGGGGTATCACCGCAGCGTCTTCAACCAGTACGAGTGGAAGGCTGCCCTCGCCGGGGCCGGTGTCATACCGCCGCGGGAGAAGGGCTCACCGCGCTACGCCGCGGCGCCGGACGACGGCATGCACGCCCTCCGACACGCCTACGCCTCTGTGCTCCTCGACGCCGGGGAGAGCATCAAGGCCCTGTCCGAGTACCTCGGGCACTCCGATCCCGGCTTCACACTCCGGACGTACACCCACCTCATGCCGCAGAGCGAGACCCGCACGCGCCAGGCGATCAACGGCGCCTTCACCCGGCCGCGCACAACCTGTTCGGCAAAGGACGGACGCTCGTGCGTGTGCACTGAATGTGCACTTGCGGCCTGATAGGGCCGCAGTTCGATCGCCTTTGCCGCGCGAATCAATGATCGACTCGCGGTAAGTTTGCAGGTCAGATGGCTAGCATCTTGATCACGCCGCCTGGAGCGGGGCGTCCTCGCGCCATTTGAGGATCTTGTCGAAGCTGACCACCGCGCCGCGGCCCGGGCGGTCGCGGATGTCGACGTGGTCGCTCAGCTCCGCGATCAGGAACAGGCCACGGCCACCCTCGGCGCCCGTGTCGACGGGGGGTGGTGTCGGTGCTGGGGGGTGGGTGGCGGGGGTTTCGGGGGGTGGGGTGGGGGTGGCGAAGCCGGGGCCGGAGTCGATGACCTCGATGTGGCAGCGGTCGCCGTCGAAGTAGGCGGTGACGCAGTAGTCCTCGCCGGCCGCGGCGCCGCCGTGCTCGACGGCGTTGGCGCAGGCCTCGGTGAGGGCGAGGGAGAGGTCGAAGGCGACGTCCGGGTCCACCCCGGCCGTCTCCATCGCGCCGACCAGCAGGCGGCGGGCGAGCGGGACGCTGGCCGCCTCCCGGCGCAGTCGCAGGGACCACCACATGCTCATGCGTTCAGCCTCCTGGCCGCCACCCCGACATACGGTACGTATAACCCTTGTGTCGGCACCGTAAGCACGCGGGTTGCGTGAGAACCCTCATTCGGCGGAGGGGTTTCTTCCGCCTTTCGGGGTGGGACATGACAAGGTCGGTTCCGGCCGATCGGCGCCCCGGGCGGGCCGGCCCCGCCGCGCGGTGAGATGATGGCGCCCGCCATGGCTGCCCCTCACGCCTCCGACGGTACGGAGCTGCGTCTCCTGCGGGCCGCGGTGTTCACCGCGGTCTGCGTCGTGTTGTCCGCCGGGGGGCACGTCCTGGCGTCGAACGAGACGGTGCCGCTGTGGACGCTCGGCGTCGCCGCGGTGCTGGTGTTCGCGGTGGCCGTGCCGCTGGCCGGGCGGGAGCGGTCGCTGCCCGGGATCGCGGCGCTGCTGGCGGTCGGGCAGATCGGGCTGCACGGGGTCTTCGGGCTCGGGCAGCACTGCGCCGTCGGCGGCGCAGACGCGGGCGGTGCCGGCGCTGGGGGCGGCGGGGGCGGCGACGGTGCGCTGGCGCTCGCCCGGCGGCTGCTCTGCAACGACCACGCCGTCAATCTCACCGAGGGCCGCGCCCGCGAGATCGTCGCGGACGCCGGGCTCGACCCGGACGCCGGGCACGGCGGCACGGCCGGCGCGCACGCCGGGCACGGCGTCGGGCTCGGCGACGGCCTCGGCGCCGCGTTCAACCTCGCCGCGTACTCCCTGCCGATGGTCCTCGGCCACGTCCTCGCCGCCCTCGTCGCCGGCTGGCTGCTGCGCCGCGGCGACGCCGCCGTCACGACCCTGCTGCACCTCACCGTCGCCACCGGCGCCGACCTCGGACCGCTGCGCGCCGCCGTGCGCTACATGCGGGTCCTCGACACCGGGCTCGACGACTCCGGCCGGCCGGCCGTGCGTCCCGGGGCGGCCACGGCGTACGACGAGCAGAGCGCCCGTACCGTACGCGAGCTGCAGCACGCCGTCGTACGCCGCGGGCCGCCGGCCCTCGCCCTCGCGGCCTGACGCGACGGCACCTCTCCGGACTACGGCCCACGCACCGCACGCCCCCCGTACGACGCGGGCGGGCGCGGGCGGCGGGCCCGGGTGAGCGGGTGGTCGCGCCGCCGCCGCACGTGCGCCGACCCCCATCCATCCCACTTCACCGGAGTGTGTCAGTCATGAAGTCATCCCGTATGCGGCGGCTGTCCGTCGCCACCGCCGTCGCCGCCGGCGCCGTCCTGGTAGTCGCCGGGCCGGCCGCCGCGCACGTCACCGTCGATCCCGGAGAGGCCGAGCAGGGCGGGTACGCCACCGTCAACTTCAAGGTGCCCAACGAGCGCGACGACGCCGCGACCGTCAAGCTGGAGGTCACCCTGCCGGCCGAGCACCCGCTGACGTCCGTCATGCCCCAGCCCGTGCCCGGCTGGGACGTGAAGGTGGAGACGGCCGAGCTGGACACCCCGATCGACTCGCACGGCGAGAAGATCACCGAGGCGGCCAGCAAGGTCACCTGGTCCGGCGGGAAGATCGAGCCGGGGACGTTCCAGCAGTTCCCCGTCTCCATGGGCGCCCTGCCCGAGGACGCCGACCAGATGGTGTTCAAGGCCATCCAGACGTACGACAGCGACGAGGTCGTCCGCTGGATCGAGGTCCCCGAGGAGGGCGCGGAGGAGCCGGAGCTGCCGGCGCCGGTGCTGGCCCTGGAGCCCGCCGAGGACGGCGGCCACGGCGGTGACGACGCCGGGAACGGCGACGACACCGAGCCCGCCGCCGCCGAGGGCGGCGACGACGCCTCCGGCGACACGGCCGCCGACGACGGCGGGTCCTCCGACACCACCGCCCGCACGCTGGGCATCGTCGGCATCGTGCTCGGCGCCGGCGGCGTCGCGTTCGGCGCCATGTCGCGGCGCCGCGGCTCGGGCGGCTCGTCCGCGGCGCAGTAGGCGCCCGCAACGGCATCTGGAACGTCATACGCAAGCGGTGGCCCGGCCGGCGGCGCCGGGCGGGCCACCCACCCTCAAGGGACACAGCATGCGCACAACCCGTACCGCCACCCGCTACGCCGCCGCGGCCGTCACCGCCGCCGCGGTCCTCACCCTCACCGCCTGCGGCTCCGGCGACGACGCCGGCTCCGCCAAGCCCGTCGCCGACGTCTCCGGCGGCAACACCAAGCCCGGCGTCGTTCTCGACACTCCTAAGGAGAAGCCGGATCTCGTCCTCACCGACACCGCGGGCGAGAAGTTCGACCTCGCCGCCGAGACCGCGGGCAAGCCCACCCTGCTCTTCTTCGGCTACACCAACTGCCCCGACGTCTGCCCCACGACGATGAGCGACCTCGCCCTCGCCAAGCAGAAGCTGGCGCCCGCCGAGCAGAAGAAGCTGCAGGTCGTCATGGTCAGCACCGACCCCGAGCGTGACACCCCGCGGCGGATGCGCACGTGGCTCGACGCCATGGACAAGGACTTCATCGGCCTCACCGGCGACTTCACCGCGATCGAGAAGGCCGCGAAGAGCGTCGGCGTGCACGTGGACAAGCCCGTCAAGGAGAAGGACGGCAGCATCACCGTCAGCCACGGCTCGTCGGTGCTGGCGTACTCGCCGAAGGACGACAAGGCGCACGTCGTGTACCTCGCCGGGGTGACGGCCGAGCAGTACGCCAAGGACATGCCGAAGCTGATCAAGGGGCAGAAGCCGTGAGCCGTACGCGCCGGGGCGCGGCGGCCGGGGCGGCGGCCCTGTCGTTCGCCCTCGGACTCGGCGTCCTGACCGCGTGTGCCGGTGACGGCTCCGGTACGGCGGCGAAGGCTGACTCCGGCGACGGCTCCCGTTCCGGCTCCGGCGGCGGCCCGCGGCTGCACGCCGAGGGCGGCTTCGTACCGCGGCCGGTGCTGAAGGACCTCGCCGCCGGCTATCTGACCGTACGCAACGACGGCCCGGCGGACGACCGGCTCACCGGCGTCAGCACCGACCTCGCCGACGACGTCACCCTGCACACCACAGAAGACGAGCGGATGCGCGCCGTCGACGGCCTCGACGTGCCCGCGGGCGGCGAGCTGGCCCTGGCCCGCGGGGGCGCGCACATGATGCTGGAGAAACTGGATCGCCGACCGGAGGTTGGCGAGAAGGTGTCCTTCGTGCTGCACTTCGCCAAGTCGGAGCCGATCGAGGTCGAGGTGCCGGTGCGGCCGACGACGTACCGCCCCGCGGAGTGAGAGGCGTGTCATGACCCCCTGCGCACAGAACCGCCCCGCACCGACCCGCCGTACACCGACCCGCCGTGTACGGCCAAGCCGGCGCGCGGTGCGCCGCAGGGGCGCGGTCGGGGCGCTGTGCGCTGTCGTCGCCGCCGTGCTGTGCGTCCTCGTCCCCGGCGCGGCCCCCGCCGCGGCGCACGCCGCGCTGACGGGCACCGACCCCGCGGACGGCGCGGTCGTGCAGGAGGCGCCGCAGGCCGTCTCGCTCGACTTCTCCGAGTCCGTGCAGCTGGCCGACGACGCGATCCGCGTCCTCGACCCGGACGGCGACGACGTCACCGAGGGCGCCTCCGGCCACCGCGACGGGGACGCCAGGACGGCGACGACCGCGCTGCGCGCCGGGCTGCCGGACGGCACGTTCACCGTGGTGTGGAAGGCGGTCTCCGCCGACAGCCACCCCATCTCCGGCGCGTTCACGTTCTCCGTCGGCAAGCCGTCGGAGACGTCGGTGGCGGTGTCCGAGGCGGGCGAGGACGGCGGCAGCGCCAAGACGCTCTACGACACCGGACGCTACGTGGCGTACGCGGGGTTCGTGCTGCTCGTCGGCGGCGCGGTGTTCGCGGGCGTGTGCGGCGGGCGCAACCCGGTCGTGCGGCGGGTGGCGAGCGGGGGGTGGGCGCTGCTGTTCGCCGCCACCGTGGCGCTGCTGCTGCTGCGCGGCCCGTACACGGGCGCGGACTTCGGGCTCGACTCGGTGCGCGACGTGCTGGAGACCCGCCCGGGCACGGCGCTGCTGTCGCGGCTGCTGCTGCTGGGCGCGGCGGCGGTGGTGCTGGCGGTGTTGTTCGGGATGTACGAGCGGGAGCGGGCGGCGGTCGGTACGGGTCCGGCCGGGGGGCGGCCGGACGACGGCAGCGGTCCGGACGAGGGCAGGGGCCCGGATGAGGGCTCCGGTACGGGCGACGAGCCCGCACCGGACCGTACGGACGACACCGCCCGCGACAACGACCTGGCGATCGGCCTGGGGCTCGGCGGCGGCGTGGTCGCCGTCGGCCTCGCCGCGACGTGGGGCATGGCGGAACACGCCTCCACCGGCATCCAGCCGTGGCTGGCCGTGCCGATGACGATGACGCACCTGCTGGCCGTCGCCGTCTGGCTCGGCGGGCTCACCTCGCTGACGCTGAGCCTGCGCATGGGCCCGCGGGTCCCGTCGTACGTCATACGCCGCTTCTCGCGGCTGGCGCTGACGTCGGTGACCGTGCTCGCCGGGACGGGCCTCTACCAGTCGTGGCGCGGGCTCGGCAGCTGGGGTGCGCTGACGGACACGACGTACGGGCAGCTGCTGCTGGTGAAGCTGGGGCTGGTCGCGGTGCTGATCACCGCGGGGTGGACGTCGCGCCGCTGGACGCAGCAGCTCCCCGGTGCCGGCCTCGCGGTGCGCGAGGTGCCGGTGGCGGGGCCGGCGGAGGCGGGGCTCGTGCCCGCCGCGGCCACGGCGGA